>JAFYAI010000037.1 GCA_017540815.1 Spirochaetales bacterium | reverse complement strand
GTCGGCAAAAGTCAATCCTTTCCTCCAAATTTAGACGGCGGTCATTCTTTCTTCAACTGTTCTATACTGTAATGTGACCATTCGTAACCGACAGCTCTCATTTATATCACTCCGGCAGTATTAGTTTGAGCAGTTCGTATTTATCCTGCTGTGTCTCGCTGTCGTATTCCCAGACATACAGCCATATATCGCCGCCGTCGTCTGAGAATGCGGAGAGAAGAGGATAGCGGAGATTAAGATATGTCAGATCAATTTTATGAAAGATTTCTGTTTGCATCATACGCCGAATATAAAGATATGATTCTATATTGCCATTTCCATGCACACAAAAATCTGTTGTTATAATATAATCTTTTGTAATGAAGATTTTATCAAACCGATCAGACACTCCTATTGAGAAGCCGTTATTATTTTTATTTTCAAAACATTGTGTTTCATCATTGAGATTATACTGATGAATAATTACATTGTGCGTGCTTTTATATGCTGTATATAATATTTTAAGATTTGTATCATAATACAGGTTATTTGTATATTCGCTAAACAATATATCAGAAGAAATATCAGCATAACACAATTGTTCATCATTGATATTTACAGACAACAAAGCATAAAATTTCTTCTCCTCTTCATAATGCCATATCTCGCCCGGATAAGTAAATGAATCCATTTTATAGTAAATATCATCTGTCCTGATTGCGAACACAATTTTGTCATTAATTTCAAAGATACCAAATCCTTTCAAAAAAGATGCGTATAACTCATTGTCGCAATACGGATAATATTCTTTTAAGTTATAAGGAATATTTGACAAAATATTTAAGCTGTCATTAGATATATCAAAAACTGTTATTTTACCAATATCAAACATATAATAATGATTATTCGTCTTGCTTATAAATAATCCTTTCGGAGCATCAATTCTCTGAATAATCTCAGCTCCTGCTTCCTGCGGATTGTATTCACACTGCGTCGGCTTGGGGCAAGTCTGATATATAGTTTTATTTTGCTGACTAATCCCCTGACAAGCGATTGATAACAATAAAAAGAAATATAATAATAAATATAAACCTGTTTTCATTTAAAAATCCTAATTTGCTCCAAAATCTGACGGTAGCCATTCTTTGTGAAAGTCACTAATCTTATAATGTTTCCATTCATAAACAACAACTCTCATTTATATTACTCCGGCAGTCTCAGTTTGATCAGTTCGTATTTATCCTGCTTCACCACGCTGTCATATTCTCTCACATACAGCCAGATATTGCCGCCGTCGCCAATGCGTCCTTGCAGCGACGCACATCGCCATCCGTGGCGAAAGCGTCATGTATTCTAATTTCTGCAGTATCCATTGCGTCGCCTATGCTTCCTTGCGGCGACTGCACACCACCGTCCGTGGCGGATAGGCCGTCATCAATGGTAGTCGTTGCACCGCTAATTGGTGCGGATGAGATATTGTTGTTATTGTTGCATGAGAAAATTGCGATAAAGCATAATATGCCGATGAATATTTTTATCATTCTATTCATAATAATCCTACTAAATATAAACATATTATACACTAATAATATATAACTTGCAAGAAGAATTTTGAGGAAAACAAAAAACGGGATTTTCGTTAGAAAATCCCGTTTTTTGTTTAGAAACATAGTCTTACTTCTTCTCGCGGAAGAACTCAGGACCGTAATCCGACGACTTCGCAAATGCGAAGAGCCAGTTATTATCAACTGATGTATCAGGTTCTATCACAAATCCGCGGACCTTGTTCTCGGTAATATTATGTGCACACGGCAAAGTCACGATCTCCCAGTTAGCACGGTCGGTATATGCCGCTTCTGTAAATGTGCTGTCTACATATCGTGCCGCACGAACTGCATTGCCGCTGCCGAGCAGACCATAAGCCAGATATGTGCAGACAGGCTGACCGTCAACAACTCTTATATCATTATAATATCCCGGAGCACAGTCCGTATCTACTATCATTCTTGAAGAAGATGTTGATAACGATGCCAACGAGTCCGCATAAACATACATCAGTGCCGCATTCGGAGCATCCTGATAGAAGATATGCACATGACCGTCACTGTCGATCGCTATCCTCGGATAAAGTCCGACTCCTATGCCTGTGGCAATACGCTTCTCGGTAAATGATGAACTGTATGTCATATTGCTCGGAGTACTCGATGCTGCATAATACACATACAGTCCTGCCGTAGAACTGCTGCCCGTATCTTTATAACAGATGATCACAGGATAACCGTTCTGATCGACAGTTACAGACGGATACTTACCGTTGAAGTTAAAGCACACAGCACCGCCTGTCGGGAATTTGGCAGAGTTTTGATTCTGATTATCCATACCGCGGTAATACATCTGATTATCGAACTGCGAATGCCATACGGTATGCACCTTATCACTGTATGCACATACATCACCCCACTCGCAAGACCAGTCAGCCGCCCCGGCAGGGATATTGTTTGGTTCGTTGGTTTTTTCTTTTTCACCATTTTTCGCTGACATTCTCCAGCGGTTTTTGTATTCACGGCTATTGCTTCCGGCCTTATTCCAATCATTATACGGAATATAAATGACATCACCACCATACGGAGCAGATTTACCGAATACAGTCTGCCAACCATCAGTTTTACCTGTAAGTTGTACGCCTTTCTGAGCATCGTTATTTCCATTATATTCCGTATCACAGCTAAACAGATAATACTTCGTATCGGCAAGATAAGACTGCGATGACGGAGTCCCGGTATCTTTGGCAACAGACAAGAACCACCAGCGGTTATATCCTCGCATTATATGATTATCATAATCTCCATTAGTAAAAAGATTTTTCTTGGCAAAAGTACCTTCCGATGTCTCATAATCACGCAAAACGGCACTTCTGCTTGTGTAATGATTCTGAAATACGATGATCGCATTATTAGTATCACTGATTGTCATATCGGTCTCGGCGACGCTCTGATATACATTTGAGCCGACAGTATAATTCTTGAATACTCTTATAGTCTTCGGATCAGATGACACACCCGACTTCTCAGCGGTAAGTATGCCTGTCTTGAAGAAACTGCCTGACGGCAAAGCTGCAGATGTCGCAGTGGGCGAAACCGCAGTAACCGACGAACCGTTATACTTGTATGTCACACCTGACAGGTTGAACCCGCTCACTGTAATATTGCTGCTGCCCAATCTATAAGAATACATCTCATCATAGTTAGTATTGCACAGAGTGTCCGCTGCACCGTCATAAGCCGCTCCGTATCGGTTAATCGGTGCGATGCTGCCGCTAACCTCGACAATCTTCCTGATACAAGGCACGATGTCGTAAGTCTTGGATATTGATCTTTTATTATCCGCTTTATCCTTCAATGTCCACTCAAAACTAATATTCTGACCGACAAGTGCAGATGATGTGTCATACTGCCACTCCCATGCAAATATCGCATGTCCGCTTCCGTCTGTCTCACCTGTCTTGACAATATCAGTAACCGTGCCTGCAGCACTTTCTGCGACAGTTACAGTCATTGTGAAATCAGATGCACTCTCCATTTTGCCGAGATTACCGTCGGTGAATGTTCCTGAGAATGTCACAATGCCTGAGAGACGGCTGCCATTGACTCGCCCTAACTTAGCACCGACATCTTCGACTACTGCAATGTCATCGTTGAATGTCGGAGCAGTATTATCATAGATGAAACTCCTTCTCTCATACACATCAAGTCCATCGGCAGTCTTTGTCGCAATCAGTGTAATATTATATTCATTCTCATCTTCCAAAGCACTGCCGCCATTAGCAGCTGTAATATCGAGCTTGTTGCCGACAGTATTATACAGATTAGAGCCGAGTGTCAGCAGATTGATCTGTCCGTCGGAAGTATCGAAACCGACAGCACTGTATTTCACTGTTGAAGACGCTGATGTCGCAGTCACATTACCCAATCCTGCAGCATTGAGCCACTTGTTACCCAATGTACAGTTAATCGTCGGCAGTGATGCTGCCCTTGTCAGCGATATAGAATCCTGCGTCACATTGCCGGCAGTATCAGTTACACGATAGTTGATATATATAGTACCTGTATATCCCTGCAAGTCCATCTTCGCAATGCCGCTGCCTGCCAGATAGATCTTCTCTCCGAGTATGTCATTATTATCCGCAGCAGTTCCTACACCGAGATAGATATAAGTTCCAGTCAGCGGCTTATACTCATCTGATGATTTCACCTTGTCCTTAGCTCCAAGCTTTATCCATAATGTATCAGAATATGTAGTTCGGTTGACATATTTATGAGACGCTCCGTCATAATACCCTACCGATGAATATGTAAAATCAGCGATAGGCGGCTGAGAGTCGATCGTTATCCTGTATATAGCATCTCGCCAGCCGCCTGTGACATCTGTCACTCGGAATAAGATATAATCATAATCAGATGTAAAAGTCCACGACTTAGTCCAGTTTTTCGATTCAGCAGGAGGACTGTAACTATCCTCTCCAATCACAACATATCCGCTCAGATCAGACTTATCCTGAGAGTAACCGGCATACTGAGCCGATGTCAGCAGATATGCACCTATCCGGCTGATACCGCGTGCAGCAGTATCATTGACATCATTGTCAGAGACTGTCATATTTATGGCAATCTCTTTTTTGACAGACATATAGTCGGATGCAGAGATGCCGTTGACAGTGATCAGATCAAACTTAGGCGGATAGCGGCACAGACGGACACCGGATATAACCGCATCCGACTCATTCTGCACACCGTTGCCTGCCTTGTCCGCAGCGAAGAGTTTGAGCGATATGACACCGTCTTTAAGCGTAGCAGGTATATTCCACTGTACATCGTAGTTAGACAAACTGCCTATCTGCACCCCGGACAGTGCCTGCTCATACTGACTGCCGTCGAACGAATACTTGATCGAGCAGTCATCGTTATAGATACCGGATGACGGCTCTTCATCAGAGATACCGCCTTGCAGACGCAGTTTCGCCGTGCGAACTATCAGACTGTCAGGAGTCTGCAGCACAGCATTAAGCTTGACATTATCGACGAATACTATATCACTCGCCTCATTCTGCTTATCGCTGCTGTCTGTAGCCCTTATCGATATGGTCACATCACCCTGTCCGAATCTGTCTATCATCTCCGCTGTATAGTTCAGCCGCAATGCTGCAGTCTGATTATTATTGGACATCGTTATATCAGCGTCATCGAATGTGATCCAGCCTGTCTGTGCTTTGCTGCCGACTATCTTATATTCGGCTTTTGCGATAAATACATCGGGTGAGCCGGATGCTGTTTTGCTTGCTGTCGCCTCAAATACTGTCTGACCGTTAATATACGGATCAAGGTCGAGATTGATCTGCGGTATATCCGGATCTACGGTAAATGTAACACAGTTATACTCACCGCCAAATGTAGACGGCTTGCCATTAGTATCTATACTGCGGCAGATAAATCTGTGAGTCCCGTTATTCATCGATGACAGGTCAAGTTTGTATGTCCATGTATAAGTTCCTGAACATGCAGCCCAGGCATTCTCACCGGTCAGACCTGTTATCAGATTAGGACAATGAGCAAGGATATACGGTATATCATGAATGTCATCATCGGTCAGATACACCTGCACCAGCCGAATACCGTCATCATCATCTGACCGCCCCGATACAGTGAAGATACCGTATTTCTTATCACCGTTATGGAAGTTATCGATGCTGACAGTCGGTATGTCGCTGCTCTGATCGACTGTAACAGTGCTGACAGACTGAGTAACATTGCCGGCATGATCAGTTGCCGTCACTGTAATGGTCAGAGGCTCACCGCCATGCTGCATACCGATACCGGCAGCCCATGTATCAAATGATGTACTCCACCCGGACACACCTGTTATATCACTCATCGGGATCACCTCATTGCCGCCGCTCCATGACAGATCTATCGATATATCATCCACAATACCCGGAGTCTGCATATTCAGACCTGTAAAGTCGATCGCTGTCCCGCTTATGCGTATCGTCTGATTAAGATGAGCATCATCCGATGTCGGCTGCTCTATTGTAACAGTCGGCTTAATCTTATCGAAATTAAGCAGCAGAGTTGACTCTGTATAATCTACAGCATTCTTATATACACGCAGACTGAACATGCCCTCACCGCCGTTAGTATATACTGCTGAATCATCATTAATTATACCGACAAACGAAACATGCTGACTGTCCACTGTGATCTTGTGAGTAGCAGACGAAGTATCGACTGTCGTTGACTCAGGTACATCATGCCACTGTGAGCCGTCAGGTGCAAACCGATATGTCAGCCTGTCAATGACAGATTCGCCGGATATGCTGACTTCGGCAGATAATCTGACAATGCCGCCATTGTGCCAGCTGCCCTGCTCAGGTGAGATCCACTTGATATTCGGCAGATCGCCGTCAACAGTGAAGTAGTGACGCTCCGTCCATGCCGATGTGTTAGGCTTAATATCCGATGCTCTTGCACGAACCCAATATATACCGTCAGACAAATTATTTATAGTATATACTATAGTCTTGGACTTCGGAGCATCATCCAATGCTATCACTCCGCTGCCAAGCGGCGTATCAGTATTGAGTTTGCCCCATTCTATATCAACTGATGCTACACCGTCATCATCAACTACTGCTATACCTATGACAGTATCGGATGACTGCGGAGTCGGATGCAGCGAGTCAATCGAAGTCGGAGATGTCATCGATATGATCGGCACTGAACTGCTGAAGTCCAGATACAGCTGATCGCTTACTGCCCATTCTTTGGACGGGCTGCCGTATTCTGCCGCACTTTCTGCCGGTGTACTGTAACCACAGACTGACAGAGTGTACCAACCGATCTCAAATCCGTCAAGTTTCGTAATAGGGAACGGATCGATGACATAGTTATAAGTCGCATTGGACGCTGCAGGTGCAGATAACAGATCCTGCATACCTGTTATGCAGACTTCTTCATTATCTGACTTGGTAAGAGTCCAGTCAATCCGAGTGATCACATTAGACTCTAACTCTACGGGGATGACAGCCGTCATAAATGTATTGGATATTGGATTGCCGATACTGTTGCCAACCGGCATACTGATGATCATATCAGGACCGTAGTTATCCAACTGCAAAGTTATATTCTTATAAGTATATTTGCCGGCTTCATCGGTAAGTTTAAATCTAAATATAGTTCCTGCATCGGGCAGCTGCCGCGTATCGAAAGTAAGACTCCACTGTGTCTCCTTACCGCTGACTGCTGTCGAAGCAAGAGGCATATCATTGAGAACCGATTCGCCTGTCTCACTGAGACTCGCAGCGATATAATACATATCTACAGTCTTAACCCATACATCATCACTTGCCTTGCCTGTGAATGTCACAACACCACGGACAGCTTCAGGCAGAGAGGAAGTATTGACATCTATAACCGGGTTTTCTATATCGACAGTGTTACCCGATGCGAACCATACGCTTGTCGAATCAGTATTGTTGCATGCTGCCATGCAGAATGTGATCAGGCACAATCCGATTATTTTTTTCATATTCATACATACCTCCTTTAGTCTGCCAGTCTCGCTATGTATAATCTGCTGTCACCTTTATACAGGATAACAGGATTATTGCTGACATCTGTTCTGATATATGTCGCCCCGTCATTAACCGATACCGGCGACGGCACTATCATATACTCCCAATCCGCAGCACTCGTTGATGTTGTAGACTTGCTCCTCGCATACCGCAGAGCTGTCACTGTATTGAGTACAGAATTGTTAATATACGATATATGAGGTGCTCCTGCCGCATAAGTCACATTACCTTTAGTCTTCGCAGACTTTGATATATCGATATTGGTATTATAACCTGTTACGCCTTCTTTGACCCCGTCGATCTCGGTATCGGCACATTCGAGCAGCACTTTGTCTGATGCGGTCTCATAGGTACTGCCACTCACACGGCGGTATGAGAGATTATTGGACGAGTCCTGATATACTACATGCATCGTCGTCGCACTGTTGGCTGATACCATCTTGCAGTAAGCATCACCGTCAGTGATGACCACATTCTTACCGATAAGCGTCGAATCGTTTGTCTTATTTACATACGCCGAATACAGCTTACCGCCATTACCGTATATCATTACAGGATAGTTTGTGTTATATGCCGCTGCAATGTCGAAGTATCCGCTGCAGTTATCGACTGATTTCATCGCTATGGCAGCTGTAGGTGCAACCTGACCGAAATACACTTTCGGAACCGGGGTATTCTGACGAGACTCATCATCATAACATCCGAGATACAAACTATTTGCTGAACTATTATACACAACTCGAGCCTTCTTCACACAGTCGCCGTAATTAGTCATTCCTGTCACTCCATAAGTCCCCGATGCCCCGTCTTTTGTAAGAGCCGAAATCTGTGTGTAATTAGCAGACCCCCATTCATCATAAGTATATACACTGAATAATTGAGAATCTGAGCGATATGCTGCTGCTGCATAGAACATAGGATCTACCTGTGAGTATATCTTATACGCAGCGTTAGTTTTACCTTCATAGAATGTATAAGATCCATAATCCGCAGCAGTATAAGTCGGGCTTATCTTCGTATTCCTTGCAAATGTTGCAAATACTTTATTGGATGTTTTGCCGCCAACGGTAACAGTCTCATTAAGCAGAACCATATCGTACCCCACTGCATACAGCGTATCATAGTCACGGCTGCTGCTCGTAAGCGATGTGAAGTTCCAGATATTGAGATACAGCGAGTTGGCAGTAGCTATGCTGCCGACCTTGACTGTTATCGTATCCGACTGCCATCCGCTCGCAGCGGTGAATGTAAAGCTGTGAATATCAGATGCACTGACAGTCACTGATGTCGAACCACGCTTTACAGTCGGAGCAGTTGAGCCGTCTTTCAGATTATAACCGCGGACTGTCACGGCGGTGCCGCTTGCTAGACTGTATCGCAGTTCATCAGTGTGATTATCCCATTTATTGCTCTTGTAATATCTGACAGGATATACTTTATCCGATGAAGTTTTGCCTTCTACAGATGTGATATACGGCACGACATTGATACCATTGCGGCTGACAGAGCCGGTATTGCCGGCATAGTCTACACACGAGGCTGTGACAGTTACTCCCGACTGAACAACATTCGACAGGAATCCTCCGGCAGATGACTTCTTCTCTGTATCCCATTCCAGCTGCCATGTCCACGGCGTGCCGTTATAGTTGCGTGTGACAGTCGCCACATCTTTAGTCACACTGCCGATGGTCAGTTTTATCTTCGCGTCCGATATATCAGCGATCCTGTCAGCCAGATCATCGGTATAAGTTCCTCTGATGATGACTTTGCCGCTGATATTGTCTCCGCTGACATATCCGCTGTCGGCTGAGTAAGTCTCTATACCTGTGATGACGATAGTCGGAGCTTCAATGTCCACCAGATATTTGCGGCTTATGATATTCTGAGCAGATCTGTCTGCACTCATAACACGCAGTGTCATCGTGTACTCACCCGATGAAGCGAATATCCCCTTATCAAGTGTCACTGTCCAGCTGCCGTCATTCAGAGTGACAGCATTCCACTCACCGGCACCGACTCGCAGCCATGCTTTACCGACAGCACCGGTATAAGTCCCTGTTACTGTGACATCGTTTGCACCGCTGTAAGCATATCCGGCAGGCTTATCAAATGCGGCAGACGGCAGAGTGCCTTTATCAAATTCTTTGACTTCATTAACAACTGTATTGCCGGCTGCATCTGAGAATGAGAATGACACATATATTTTATTCTGAGCTTCATAGCCAGTCCCCAGCAGTTCAAACATATCTATCCAGTTAGTAAACTCCGACTGATAACCTTTGATGCTGCTCATGTTCATTTGCAGAGATGTATCGCTTAGGATGTCGTCACTTCCGCTGCTTTTGCCGATCCTTATTGTCGGATTTTGATTAAGCAGTGAGATATTGTCATCCACTGTGAAGCGAAGTCCTATATATGCAGTCCATTTATCTATCGCAACAATATCAGACGCATTCTCACCCATCGACAGCAGTTGCACAGATGCGAGAGTCGGAGCAGTATTATCGATAGTGATACCTATACTGTCATTGCCGGGGACAGTTATACCGCTCTTATCAGTGATGCGGCATGAGAACACATGTATACCGTCACTCCATTCTGTCGTATCGAATGACTTCGCATAATTGCGAGTCACAGGATATGATTCTGTGGCTAAATCCAGTGTATCTAACACCTCATCATCCATCAGCAGTTCAATCTTTGCCAAGCCGTCATCTACAACACCGTGATTATCCTCGGCAGAGATTTTGAATGTGATATTGCCTCGGTACAGACCGTCACTTCTCGCATCCTCTATCTCAAACGATGTAATAGCCGGCGGAGTAGTCGTCTTATGGAATGTCAGTTCAGCCGAGTCTGACACATTACCTGCCCAATCCTGCACTGTTATCCGCACTTTATGATCAAGTGCATCCTCTATTTCGTTAAATGAGATATTATAAGTATTGACACCCTGCAGGGCAGTACTGTCGCCCTCGCCATAATCAGAAACAACAGTCCAATCAACATCACCGGAGAGTTTATACTCGATCTTGACATTATCGCGGAAGTTGAGCTTATATGATATACCTGCATCCGGCTCATCATTGACTGTAAACTTAAGGTCAAATGACTGTGTCCCCTGATCTTTGAACAGGAATCCGTCAATAGGCGATGTGATCTGAACATTAGGTTTGTGATTATCAAGATATACACGACGAGTGTTCCACCCCTGCAGTGCCGTCGTGCCTGTCGCACGGAATGTCCACAGTTTCACAGAGTTACCCCATTCATTATCGGACCATGTAACTGTCGGCTCACGCCCGGTTATAAAGCCTTCATGAGCACCGTTCGCATCGATAGTCACATCGAATGTTTCTTTGATATACGATATACCATCTACATTTATAGTTGTCTTATCAAACAGCTTTACGCCGGCAACGGCACTCCTACCTGTTTCGTCGGTATACTGCATAACACAGGGATTAGTCTCATCAAGTTCGCTGCCGGACTTATATCGGACATGTCCACTGAAATGTATAGACTCAGTAACATACTCCTTATACGAATCGACAAACACGCTTGGCACACCCTTATCGATTGCAAATCTCCTCATCACAGGCTTAGCACTGCGGTTTTTCCAACCGTGACCTGTCAGGACAATGACATACTTAGTCAGATCGAGATACTTATCCTGATCGAGATTGAGTGCATGAGAGAGGTTTGAGTTCTCCCGTATCATTTCTTCAGTGAATGTCTTGCTCTCGACAGGTATCTCATTTGCATAGTCAGCAGGATTATCCTTACCCGGCTGATATTGATAGACATTCATATCTGCACTCATACTTCTGTGCGGATAGTCATCATCCGCTATAGTCGCATTCATAGTCATCACACCTGAGTACTTCTGATCATCCGACTCAGGCATCAGGAATGAGAGTACCGGTGTATCTGCATTGTAACTTATCGTAACGGTAAGTACACGCGTTGCTGTATTGCCGGCTGTATCGGTTGCTGCGACAGTAAAGCTCACATCCTTAGTCTGATCGGCTGTGACTCCGTACTTTTCCTCGATCGGGATGTCAGACTCACTGTCATCCGTTGCGACAGTATATGACCACAGCGACAGTGAGCCGTCAGCATCGCGGAATGAAGTATCCGTCCAGTTATCCTCTCTGACCTTAACGCTCTGCAACCCCATATTGTCTGATGCGGAGCCGCTTATAACCAACGCACCATTAATATCTGTCGTAATGACAGGAGATGAGATCTCCAGTGACGGCGGTGTCCGGTCAATGTTAAGCACTCTGGTCAGAGGTCTCCACTGTCCTGTCGCGGTCTTGCGAACACGAGTCTGTATATTAAATGTCCCGTCAGGCAGAGTATAATCAAGATCATCCACAATGACTTTAGTACTGCACACTGTATAAGTATTGCCGGCATCATCAGTTCGGATCTGTGAACCTGACATCATAGATGTCCAGTCACGATATACCACGCCGTTGCGAATAATGCAATAGTCAGCATCAGAGATCTGCGTACTTGCAGCCGCTATCTCGATGTAGAAGTCTCCATTAATATACGATGACGGGAGAGGTGTGCGTCCTAACAGCACAGATGTATCTGATACGTCAATAAAATCATAATCAACCAAATCTTTGTTAAACTCAAACGGCACAACAGCCTCTGCAAGAGATCCGTCGGACGCTATCGCTGTTACACGGAGATTATACTGACCGGCATCGACATTCATAGACTTTAGAGCGATTATATCAGAAAATGAGTTCGCTTTACCTAAAGTCAGAGGCACAGCAGATGTACCGGCGATCGGCTGATTAGAGCCTCGCTCAGAGATGATATACTGCACCCTAATAATATCCAGGAAGTCATTAACAGCAGAGCCGCTTAGCGTCAGGCTGTCCGCTGCAAAATAGTTAGGAGTCGGAGAATCAACCGTTATCCTCGTCGCTGTGTCGCCTTTAGCAGTTGAGAATTTTATCCGCTTAGAACCGAGATTACCATTCACATCCTCAAATGTGAACTCTGCAATATACTCACCGACATCGTGAGACTCATCCATTGTGTTCATCACATTCGTCAGTATAAACGGAGTCGCAGTAAGCGGCATTGTGATGATTGCATGAGTATCATCTTCGGCTTTATATATCTTCATGACATTATTGGGAGAGAGCAGATTGAGTGAGTAATCATCATTGACCATGCCGTTAAATGAAACAGCTCCGATAAGAGGCTTAGATACAACTCCCGTGCCGCCGTCATCAGGCTCGAATATCGTAATGACAGGAGATGACTTGTCCAATGTAACGCTGAGATCAAGCCGAGACTTATGATCTGCTTTGTCATAAGCGGTTAATTGAAATACAAGATCTCCGGACTCTACATTGGCATTATACATATCAAATGTAACTGTAAAATCCCTCGTAGTCTTGACCGTCTGCATGACCACATCACCGCTCAGATCACGGTAGAATATCTCAATGCGGTCAGGTTCACGGTCATCCGTAATAAACCCGCGTATATCAAACCTTCCCGGCACGCAGTCAGCATTCTGAGGACTGGTCAGATGTATGACAGGATCCTCAGTATCGGCAGCGACACCGACAGAGAACCATGAGTTATACTCCTGTGCACATCCACACATAATGACAATAACAAACAGCAGCAACACTGATCTAAACAAACATTTATTCATAATGTCTCCTATACAAACACCAACATACTGTCCTCCCATTATATTATACATCTCGGCATTGCATTAATCAAATTTTATTTTAAAAAATTGATAAAATAAAAAAAAGTATAAAAAAAGTCATCAAAACTGAGTTTGATGACTTTTTTTGTCAACTGATGTCAGTGCATACCGCCCGGTCCGCCGCCTTGCGAAGATTTTGTATAGGAAGACAATGATACTGAACTGCCGCCGCTGTATTCACTATACCCATATCCATTCCAATATTCTGTGCCGCTGCCAGTTACACCTGACATCAGTGAAGGTTTACCTGTTGATGAATAGACTGCCATTGGTGTCCCCATACTGCTGTTTGACGGCACCTTGAATGCTATTATCAATGATCCGCTGGCATTATAGAAACCATACCATGTGCCTTTGTTATATGACGAAGCCTGATATGCAGAACCTGATACATTGTTTGTGTTCTCTAATCCGCCTACAGCTATAATGTTGCCGCCGTTTATTGTGAGTGTGCCATTCTCTATAACATCTATTCCAACTTCTGCACCATTTGCTCCAACTGCCACAATTGTGCCGCCGGAAATGGTCATATTACCATTAGAATCTATTCCATCATTACCACTGGAATTAGCAAAAACATAACCGCCATTAATAGCCATAACACCGGCAGAATTAATAGCATCATCACTGCTTACTGCATACACCTCACCGCCGCTTATAGTCAGTGAGCTTTTCGTCTCGATCGCTTCATGTGATTTTGCAGTCGCATAAAGCCTGCCTCCGCTTATACTCATCGCACTTGCGACTTTGACACCTTTGGCAGATGACGACGGTGATGATGACGAAGAAGACTCCTGTCCGGGTTTACCCGGTCCGCCGCCCATATTTGACGATGAGCTGCTGCCCAAGTTAGAGCCTGTCACATCGAGAGTTACGCTGCCGTCTGTCTGAGTATAAGTCCCGTCTACCTTGATACCTTTGCCGCCGTTACCGCTGTCAGATCCTGTGATCTCACCGCCGCTGACGCTCATATTGCCTGCAACTTTGATGCAGGCAGGTGCAGTGTAGTCATTCTCAGTCGAGTCAAGCTGACCGTTAGCCGATGTCGTGATATTCAGCGTTCCGCCTGTTATCTCGAATGTTCCGTTTGCATCAATGCCTGTCCACGGAGCGATGATTGTCGTCGAACCTCCGCTTACCTTAACTGATGTGTCTCCCTGCATTCCTTCCGGCGAATAGTTAAGAGTGCCTGATTTGGACTCACCGTCCGCATTATAGTAACTGACTGTGCTTGTTCCGACGATATATGATGTCGTTCCTGTATTTGTAACAGTATTCGTACCGCCTTTGATATTCAGATACGGAGCAGTCATACCTCGGCCTGCATCTGTCGTAATATTCAGACTGCCGCCTGCCAATGTGATAAACGCATCGATATACTCGTCATCATCGACGGCGATACCGGGTGTCTTGCGGATCATAGACGATGAGATCTCACCGTCTCCGGTGAATGTGACTGAGCCGTCCTTCAGTATCACACCATAATCACCGAACAGACCGGCTTTACCTGTCGAAGTGAGAATGTATGTTCCCTGTTCGACTGTCAATATCATCTTGGATGCGATACAGTTCTTGTAGCCCTGAGTCACCATCAGCGAGCCGCTGCCGTAGATCGTCATATCACCGCGAGCATAGAGAGTGCCTTTGGCATCACTGCCGTCAGCAACTGCCTCTCGCACGACTGTGCAGTCCACTGTATTGCCGTCATCATCAGTATATGTATTGCCCGATGTCGTCGAATACTCTTCGCCATAGCCGACTCCGAATGTTCTGCCGTCATTCAGAATGTTAGTACCGATGAGCTGCACATTGACAGAGCCTTTTTTGGTTATCTCTACACAGGGGAAGTTGCCAGATGTGAGTGTAACATTGTCGAGGATCACTCCGTATTCTCTGTCTTTGTAAGTCTGTATCTTGATGCCTTTGACAGCATCATTGCTGCCGCTTATACGCACAGCAGTTCCTGTGACAGCATCCGAGAGACTTATCCTGACCACACCGTTGGACACACCGTTGAACTTCGTGAAATCCACCGTCACTGTATCGTTAAAGTACTTCGTCTTGACAGTTGTGATCGACGCATCACCTGTACCATCCACAGTCGATGTGAGTGCAGTCAGATCGACATATACAATCTGATGTGCAATGAAAGATGATCCCGATGCATTCGACTCACTGTGGTCGATATACTCTGTCGCAGTCGATGAACTGCTTCCGCTGCTGCCTGATGTTGAGCTGCCGTCAGCACCTATCTGATTGCAGGCACAAAGTGTCATAAGGAATATAATCATGATCCCGATTTTTTTCATTTTGTTAGTCCTATATAATTAAGAATACAAATATTATACAACATTTTATTAAAAAAAAACGCATTTTTCGACAAAAAAATGCGTTTTTTTTAAATAACTATGATTATGCTTGCTGCATTCACTCTTTGATGAACTTCTCTATCTTCACATCGTGAGTCTTGTCTTCCTTAATAAATAATCCCAACGAAAAGCAGATCACCGTGATAGCGGCTAAGCCCCTCAAAGTATTGTCTGTCTCTGATTTATCTGAGAGCATAATCCGGATTATGCCCGTATTTGAGTTCAACAATAATTGCAGGAGATTTTATCTTTGCCGGGACAAGCACAAAGTCAGCATAGCGATAGAGAGCGAGTCATCTTCATCAAGAGACACATTGGGATACTGCTGCTGCATCTCTGCAACGACATCTTTTGTCCAATCAACAAACATATTCCGTTTATTTGATCGGCTGCAGTACTCTCCATATTATGACATATAAATCTAAAAAAAAGCAACAAAAAAAAGATAAAAAGCATTGACTGCTTTTTATCTTTTTGATTTGATTCTTCAGATTACTGTGCCTGAACGCATGTAATAGCAACTACACCAACGATGTCTTCAGCAGAACAGCCGCGTGACAAGTCATTGATCGGCTTTGCGATACCCTGAGTAACAGGTCCGTAAGCCTCGGCTTTAGCCAAACGCTGCACAAGTTTATATCCGCTGTTGCCTGCATCGAGATCCGGGAATACAAGGACATTGGCCTTGCCTGCAACCGGACTGCCGGGAGCTTTGGACTGACCTACTGACGGCACGATAGCAGCATCGACCTGCAGTTCACCGTCTACTTTGAGAGTAGGATTAGCCTCTTTGCAGAGTCGTGTTGCCTCGACAACCTTATCTACATCGGCATGTTTAGCACTGCCCTTCGTAGAATGTGACAGCATAGCAACGATAGGTTCTTCCTGCACAAGCAGCCGGAATGACTCTGCCGAGCAGGCAGCTATAGCTGCGAGTTTCTCAGGATCAGGATTCTGCTCCAAACCACTGTCAGCGAAGATGAATGTTCCGTTAGCACCATATTCACAGTCAGGCACAACCATCAGGAAGAATGCCGATACCAGCTTAACGCCCGGCTTAGTCTTGATGATCTGCAGACTAGGTCGAAGAGTATTGGCTGTCGAATGGCATGCACCGGATACAACGCCGTCAGCATCGCCGGCTTTCACCATCAGGCAGGCATAGTACATATAGTCTTCAAGTGCTGTCTTCTTTGCTTCTTCGTAAGTCAAGCCTTTCGACTTGCGCAGTTCTACGAAGAGGTTGATGTATTCCTCGGTCTTCTCATAGGTAAACGGGTTAATAATCGTAGCACCCGATATATCATAACCTTTGCCGTTCTCGGCGATCTGCTCCGGCGTTCCGATAATGATCAGATTAGCGATACCTTCTTTGAGCACCTGCTCTGCCGCAGCGAATGTTCTCTTGTCCATTGATTCCGGCAGAATAATCGTCTTTTTATTCTGCTTTGCTCTTGCTTTGATTGAGTCTAAGAATTTACTCATATACTTCTCCGATTTATTTTATTTCAATAATAGTTCTGTCATCGAACTTCTCGATAAACTCATTCAGCGAATATGCCCGCAGATCCACGCCTTTGCGTCGGTTCTCAAGAACTGTTATAACGCTAAGACAAGTATCGATTGATGTAATACACGGTATTCTCAGCTCGACAGCCAATCGTCGAATGCGGAATCCCAACTTACCCGGGTTCTTACCCTTAGTAGGTGTGTTAAATACCATATTGATATGGTTATCTTTCATCATATCCAGCACATCCGGTGTGCCCTCACCCGGTGTATGAGCCAACTCAATCCTAATGCCATGACCACGCAGATACTTGTAAGTCTCTTCTGTGCCATAAAGATTGAATCCCAACGCAGCCAAGCGGCTTGCGATGCCGAGACATTCTTCCTTCTCCTTGTTGGCGATACTCATCAGCAGGTTGCCGCTGTCAGGAATGTTTATACCCGAACTTGTGACAGCCTTGTAGAGTGCGTTGACTTTGTAGAATCCCAATCCCAACACTTCACCGGTGGACTTCATCTCAGGTCCGAGACTCGTCTCTACAAGGCGGAGCTTATCGAATGAGAATACAGGAGCCTTAATCGTGAAATAATTCGGAGCTTTGAGCAAGCCTGTCTTAAGACCGAAGTCAGACAGCTTCTTGCCTGTCATAATCCGTGTAGCGATATTAACCATAGGTACACCTGTCACCTTACTGATGATAGGAATGGTTCGGCTGGCACGAGGATTAACCTCAATAATGTAAACTCTTCCTTTATAAATGACATACTGAATATTCATCAAGCCCTTAATCTTGAGAGCCTTACCGATACGGATCGCATAGTCACATATCGTCTTCTGCTCTTCCTCAGTCAGAGTCTGCGGAGGATACATAGCCATTGAGTCACCGGAGTGAACACCGGCACGCTCTATATGCTCAAATATACCCGGGATAAATACATCTTCACCGTCACCGATCACATCGACTTCACATTCCTTACCGAGCAGATACTTGTCTACCAGCACAGGATGATCAGGACTGACATCCGTCGCCAATCTCATATAATGGAAGAGTTCCTCTTCGTTATATACGATCTCCATTGCATGACCGCCGATAACATACGAAGGACGAACAAGCACCGGGAACCCCAGCTTATTGGTAGCACCGACTGCTTCCTCATACGAAGTAACAGAGCGGCCCTCAGGCTGCGGTATGTATAATGAAGACATCAGTTCGTTGAATCTCTTGCGGTCTTCTGCCCGGTCTATCGAATCCACATCCGTTCCGAGAATGTTTACACCAGCCTCAACCAAGTGTGCAACAAGGTTCAATGCTGTCTGTCCGCCGAACTGCACGATAACACCTTCAGGATTCTCCTTTTCGATGACATTGAGCACATCCTCGATATTAAGCGGCTCGAAATAGAGTTTATCCGATGTATCGAAATCGGTACTTACAGTCTCCGGGTTATTGTTGATAATGATAGACTCGATGCCTTCGTCACGCAGTCCCCATACACCGTGGACAGAACAGTAGTCGAACTCTATACCCTGACCGATACGGATAGGACCTGAGCCGAGAACGATAACTTTGCGTTTATCAGATACAGGCACGCATTCTTTCTCATCGGTATATGTAGAGTAGATATACGGCATCATTACATCGAATGCGGCTGAGCATGTCTCGACGAGCTGATACTTCGGCACGATACCGCATCTCTTGCGAAATGCTCTAAACTGCGGATGTGTTACTCCGATAAGGCGGGCAAGATATGTATCCGCGAAGTTAGTCTGCTTGAGTTCTTTAACAAATGCTATGATCTCATCAGACGGCTTGTCTTCCGACAAAACAATCTCTTTAGTCAGAGTCTCTTTCGCTTTAATCTCAAGTTTAATGATCTGCTCAAATGTCTGCACAAACAACAGCGGTATCTTAGTAGTATCCGAGATACTCTCAGCAGTATAACCTCTTCGCAGCAGTTCAAATATAACGAATAATCGTCTGTCATCTACAAGTTTGAGGTATTCTTCAAGTTTGGGAGTCTGCCACTCGCTGACTTCCTTCATCTTAGGTCCGTCAACCTTGATCTCCAACGATCTGATCGCTTTCATAATTGTGCTTGCCAGCGTCTTATCGATACTCATTACCTCGCCGGTAGCTTTCATCTGAGTGCCGAGCAGTCTGTCGGCAGTAGCAAACTTATCAAACGGCCATCTCGGCACTTTTGCTACTACATAATTAACTGCTATCTGGAAACCTTCAAGCGTTTTGCCTGTTTTTGAATTTTTTATATCGCTGAAACAGATACCCAATGCTATCTTAGCAGATATTCGTGCAATCGGGAATCCAGTCGCTTTGGAAGCGAGTGCTGACGATCGTGACACACGAGGATTGACCTCGATAACGATGTACTCCAATGAATCCGGCTTGAGTGCGAACTGTATGTTACATCCGCCTTCGATACCGAGTGCCTTGATGATCTTAACCGAAGCATCACGGAGCATGGTGTATTCCTGTTTGGTCAGTGTCTGACAAGGTGCAACTACTATACTGTCTCCTGTGTGGATACCGACAGGATCGACATTTTCCATATCACAGATAACGAGTACTTCATCGTGTGCGTCTCGCATTACCTCGAACTCGATCTCTTTCCAACCGGCGACTGATTTCTCGATCAACAGCTGATGGATTCGGGAGTTCTTTATACCCTTCATCGAAATATTGACAAGTTCTTCGCGATTGTGAGCGAAACCACCGCCGAGCCCACCCATTGTATATGCAGGACGCACAACTACAGGATAACCAATCTCTTCGGCAAATTTAATCGCTTCATCTATAGAAGTTACAATCGCACTTGGCGGGATCGGCTCATTTATCTCATTCATGAGATTTTTAAACATCTCACGGTCTTCTGCTTTCTTTATCGTCTCCAACGGTGTTCCCAACAGCCGGACATTGTTCCTCTCAAGTATTCCTTTTTCGCTTAATTCTACAGCCATATTCAAGCCTGTCTGACCGCCGAGTGTCGGCAAAAGTCCGTCCGGCTTTTCTTTTATGATTATCCGCTCCAATGAATCAACCGTGAGCGGCTCAAGGTAAACCTTGTCAGCCATATCAAGGTCAGTCATGATTGTAGCAGGATTGGAATTAACCAATACCACATTCAATCCTAACTCTTTCATTGATTT
>JAFYAI010000036.1 GCA_017540815.1 Spirochaetales bacterium | reverse complement strand
TGCTTCATTATCCACAGCCTGGCTTTTTATTAAACACTTGCTTGTACTTCGTAAACAAAATACTTAATTGACAGTTATAAAAACTCTAAATTAACAGAGTCCCTACACTTCTTTACATTAGCCTTTTTCAAAGATCTGTTCGGCTCGCTTTCGCTTGCCGTTATGTTTAACAGTGTATTACATTTTTTTGTTTTTGTCAAGATATTTTTTAATATTTTTATCTTGATTTGCTCCGCCGTATTTGACATTCGGCTTATCATGTAATACTCTGACATTCTCGACATCTCTGCCAAAAACTTAAATACATTTCACAAAAAAATCAATAAAACTGTTTATGTCAAATATCTGCAAGGTCCAACATTCCTTAACCTACTAAATCAGGAACTCCCTTGTGCGAGGCGGCGTTGCCGTCTCAATGTGACAAGGGTTATACCATACTTTATCACAAATGTCAAGTGAATTTTGCAAATTATCTAAAAATTTATTTTTTTAATATATTTTTATATGATTGAGTATTTTTTTGATATAATTATTTTGAGAAACAACGCAAAGCAATATAAAGGATTTTGTTTTAAATCAAATCGAATCATTATGAATACATCTCAGATTATCATTCAGTCAATCGGCATAGCCGGGTTATTGTCATTTGCCATTTCTTATCAGATTAAGTCGATCAGGATGCTTTTCCTAATGCAGCTAATCGGCTCGGCTCTGTTTTGTGTGCAATTCATCCTGCTCGGTGCGATAAGCGGCTGTATCGGTCTTGTCATTAATATCATACGCAATGCGATGCTGATGCAGTATAAACAGTGGCATTGGGTTCGCCGTAAAATATGGCCGATTATAATAAGCATAATATTCACAATACTCTTAATACCGACCTGGACAGGGTACGCAAGTCTCCTGCCTTATATCGCTGCAATTACAAGCACATTTGCATACTGGACTGACAACGCTTTTATCCTTAGAATGACTAATCTGCTGTGTGCATCACCCTGCTGGCTTATCTATGACATCATATACTTCTCGCTGGGAGGCATTGCAAGCGAGTCAATGTCGATGGTATCAATCCTCGTGTCATTTGTGAGATTTGGGAGAATGAGGAGATAATAGGATACAAAGGATATAAAGCCGCATTGCCGATAGTCAGATAATAACTGCCGATGCCGAGACTGACGAACAACTCTGACTTGCTGAACGGTCTCGGATAATCCTGCTCAATCGGACTCCTCGGAGATGTCTGGTACAAATGATTGGACTGCAGTGTATAAGTCTGCGAAAATGCACAGACACTTACAAACAATGATATAATTATAACATATAGCCGATTCATCTTGCTTTATCCCGTATCTAATCTTCCTGCTTATACAGTTCAATCATATCCTTCATACGCTTGGCAGGTCGGATCAGATCGTGAATGCTGTTGCCCTTGTTAAGAGTGTCGATTATCTCAGCAACATAGCGATTCATACCGACGGAGAAATACCATGGTTTCTGAAGAAGTTCAGGCTTTTGATAAATGAGATTAGTCGTGAAAATGCGGTCAAAAATGCCATGCTCAAATGCAGCATCAAACTGCTCAAAGCCATGCGTAAACAATCCAAATGTACTGAATACGAAAACCCGGCCGGCACCGCGGCTTTTTAGCTGCTCAGCAACATCAATCATGCTGCCGCCGCTGGCTATCATATCATCGATAACAATCACATCTTTGCCGGCAACAGACTCGCCGCAGAAATCATGTGCTACGATAGGATTCATACCATTCTCAATCACTGCGTAATCACGCCGTTTGTAGAACATTCCGATATTCACACCAAAAATACTTGCCATATATACTACACGCGGCATCGCACCTTCATCGGGAGCGATAAACATCAAACGTTCCTTATCAATAGTAAGATTTTCGTATTCAGTCAAAAGTGCCTGAGTAAACTGCAATGCCGGAGTCACATCCTCGAAACTGCTAAGCGGGGTAGCATTCTGAACACGCGGATCATGAGCATCGAATGTAATTACATCGTGAACGCCCATATTCTCAAGCTCACGAAGCATTAGTGCACAATCCAGCGACTCCCGGACATTACGCCTGTGCTGGCGGCTCTCATAGAGAAACGGCATTATCACTGTAATGCGTGCTGCCTTGCCGTTGCACGCCGAGATTACACGCTTAAGATCCTGATAATGATCGTCGGGCGACATTCTATTCAGTTCGCCGTCCATCCTGTAAGTCACTGACGGATTGCATACATCGACAAGGATATACAGATCCCGGTCACGGACTGACTCCCTGATAATACCCTTGCCCTCGCCGGAGCCGAACCGCGGACACTCCGCAGGTATGAGGAAATGCTGTCCGCCGCGCCACTGTGAAAAAATCTCATCTATCTTATGTCCGGCATTTGCTGCCGACTCTAAAGCTATGATACCAAGTTTATTTTGCATAAAATCCTGCCTCAGCATCATTATACCAAAAGAAACAGATTTTGCAAGCAAAAACACATTTTTTATTAAATGTGTTTAATTACTGTTGAAAAATATCAGATGGAGTTGTATAATGCCAAATACTCTGATCGCAAGGAATAAAAAATGAACATTGACATCAAGCAGAACATACCGGAAGAATTATCGCATCTCACACTTATGACAAAATCCAATATGAAGAGTTTCATTGCGACATTATCCGATGCATTTGCCGGCTATCCGCAGATAGATTTGATATTGGGCAGCAAAGCAGCACAAAGCACTCTCCGCACATTCTGGAATGCAGTTCTCCATGCTCAAAAATCCGGCACACTCATCCTCGCCGACTCTCCTGATGTGCATGGTGTCTTGATTGTCTCGAAAGCACAAGATGCAGGAACTAAAACTCTTCCTTTTCTGCTCAATGGCGGTATAAAGTTGCTGCCACACATTCCTATCATCCTCAGTTATGAAACATACACAGAAAAGATCCAAAATAAACATATCGGCAAAGACACTTGGTATATCTTCACATTCGCCGTGGAAAAATCATTCCAAGGTAAGCACATTGCTTCTGCTCTTATGAGACCTTTTCTTGACTTCCTCGACCGCACAGGCAGCAGCTGCTATCTGGAGACCCATAATGCTAAGAATGTGCCGATATACGAACATTACGGTTTCTCGGTTATAGAAACAGGAACCGTTCCGCACAGCACTCTCACACATTATGCGATGATGAGAAACAGGCAGTGAGATATAAATCAAAAGAAACTCTTAAATCCTGCCTGAATATAGAAATCAATCTCCAATTTGTTCAGATAAAATTCGTTATACGATTTAAGATAGAATGAAAAATGCCTGCTGATGTCAGTGGCTATCTCCGTGCGAACGGTAAGGCGGTAATCGGCGAACATATTCTCAGTAAAGAAATCACAAAAGAAACCAAGTGTGACAGGGAAGACTTGAATATCTTTCACGCCGACACCTGTACCGAGTGCGATATTCGGAGTGAAGTCTCCGTCAAGATAACCGGCGAAATGCAGATTAAACCGGCTGAACCGGCTCGTCACTATGCACTCAGAGAAATAATTGGGATTAAGGAAAGTCAATCTCTCATCAAGTGACAGGAAATCTTCGTCAAGACTGTAAAATGAAGCAACACACTCTGCTGTAATCCTGCCGAAATCTCCAAAGAAATATGCACCGGCAACGGATGAAGTGTCTTTGGTATAGCGATAAGTATTAATGAAATCAGCAATCTGCAGAAACAGCTCCGAACCGAATGTATCTGACTGCTTGAATATCAGGAATGTAACAGGCGAAAACGAAAACTGCAGCATCAGATCCGGCTGAAATGTCCATCTCGAAGTGAAGTCAGTCATAAAGTCAGCATCAGCAGCGATACTGAAGAACTGATGAGCGAATGCGAATTTCGTTCCGAAGTCAAACTGCCCCTCTCGTATGCCGATATATCCGCCTGTATCAAATCCGGCAAACCTCACAGAGTAGAATGTCCCCGCTGTCGGTGTCATCCCGATAATATCGAAGCCGCCATATCCGCTGAATGTATACCTGACATCATGATGTGTCCACAGCACTCCGGCCGCATCAGCGACGGTCCGCTCCTTCTCATCAGAGTAACTCCAGAATGAGTTAAAAAAAGACACGCTCGGAGAAATATCCAATCTGAACTTGTCAATCGCCAAATATCCTTCAGTATTAATATCAAGTGTAAAATCGTTATTAAACATCTCGGATATGACAGACCATTGCCCGGAATACCAGCGTTCTTTATTATGGAAGTAAAAATCAGAATTTAACCGACAATGCAGATCTGCACTATCAGAGCCTCGTTTACCGGATGAAACAGATCCATGCCGAGGATGATCTGAGCGATGCAGTATATCAAAGACATCTATAAGTGCATCCGGTGTATCGGTTCCTGCCCTGCCGCGGCTGCCACCCAGAGAAACAAGGTCAAATTTGAACTCACTCTCTTCATACCGCTGTACTGCATCAACAGTTTCAAATGGGCGATCCCAATAATCAGGCAGCACTGGAACATCATCGCTCTCATCGTCATCAAATCTCAGATAAAATGTATAATCTGTCTCTTGTGCTTCCTGAGCAATTAATGTGAATGCGGCAAAAATAATGAATAAAAAAAACAATAACCTGGCAGTCTGTCTTCCCACCGTTATATGTCCCCTGTTACTTCTTCCAGCGGACAGCGAAGAAACTGAATGCGACAGAAATATCTATATAGAACCCGCTGTAGAGTTCATTAGTATTGTAATCCTTGCCGTCTGCGAAGAAGTTGTCCGGTATGATAGGATTACATGTGATACCTGTACGGAGCTGCGGAGTTATTTTGAATTTCGTATTCGGGATGAATATGTCATAAGCCAGCAGTATCGACGGAGCAGCGTAGAAAGAGAATTTCTCATTCGCTGCGAAATCACTCACCGCGATCTCAGGACTGTGAGCAGGGAACATAAAGTAGAACATCGATCCGATACCCCACAGCAGATCTGTCTTAGGAAATGAGCCACCAATATATATATCCATATCCAATCCGGTATAGAAGATACCGCCCTTCATAGCTACCGCTTCCATAGCAGCGGCAGTGTTCGTTCCGAGCATCTGACCGAAATAAGTCGGACCTGCGAAACACAGATCCAAGCCGCCTTTGAAATAAAGCCTTGATCCTCGCTTCCTGCCGTTATCCCAGATAACCATCTCCATACCTGCACCTATACTGCCTGTCAGGAAATTAGAGAATTTACGGCGAGCCTGATCATCTACAACAGTGCTGTTATTGGTAACAGCATCGTATTCCCAAAATTGGCTGACAGCGAAAGTCGTCCGCACATTGAGGAAAATATCTTCGGCGAATATCGGCATCGCATATAATGCCGTCAGCATCGCTGTAATGATAAATATCTTCTTTATATTAAACATCATTAGTCCTAATAAGATTTTGCGAATGTTTCGCCGCAAGGCGATATACTCGCCTAACTTCTACATTATAGCGTAAATATCAAAATATTTCAAATAAAATCGTTATCTTTTTTCAAAAAAATAAAATACACCAATTCTGCCACTCATTGTAGCAGCTGCGGTCGGCACAGTTCCATCATCGTGTTAAAATTTGACAATCTTATCAAAATATGATAAAATATATAATATGAAAGATTACAGAACTTCATTGATTTATATAATTTTTATTATAGGGTGCTTAACTTTTAGCGGGTGCTCTTCCGATAAGAAATTTGTAAAGATCCGATTTGGAGAACAGACATTCAAAGTCGAGACGGCTCTGACTGAAGCAGAACGGGCTAAAGGGCTGATGCACCGCAGATCTTTGGATGCACAAAGCGGGATGCTGTTTGTGTACAGTTATGAGCAAGGGCTGTCATTTTGGATGAAGAATACGCTCATACCGCTGGATATTGCATTCATAGCCGGTGACGGGAGCATTCTGAACATCGAGTCTATGGAACCTCTCGACGAGTCAACTGTCTCATCCAACGGCAAAGCGATGTATGCTTTAGAGATGAACCGCGGATTCTTTACAAAGTATAACATAAAAGCCGGTGATAAGATACAGATACTTACACCGCTGCAATATACACTGGAGTAAACGGAGATGTTATATGCCTAACAATACGGAATATAATACGCATCTTATCACATTAGACAATGATTATGAGATCAAGAAAGAACTCGCCAATATCAAAGTCGATGCCAAATCTATTGATCTGCTTGTTCAGAAAATGTCATTTCTCCATCTCAAACTGGAGAATGTCGATACCCGTGCAGCGAACACTATCAAGCAGTATATGGGAACGATCGGCGGTGAAGTGGCAATTTCTTACGACGCATATAACTTCACCGAACACACTACAGATATGATCATCTCAGGTTCTAAGAGTGACTTCCGCATCCTCATCAAGAAGATAGCCGGCGGCAAAAACGGACTTGCAGAGATAGCCAAAGAGATAGCCCGCAATATCGAAGCTAAGATCACTGCTATCGACATTAACGGCAAAGTGTTGGACTTCAATAAAACATGCTATATTATGGGAGTTGTGCCATTCACGACTGATATGGTAACAGAAGATCCGGAACGCATCGAGATCATGAACAAGATTGAGCAGCTGGTTGAAGGCAATGCTGCAATGATAGACATCTGCGGAGAAGAACTGTATGCAAAAAGCATCATCGCAAATATCCCGGAGAATATAACAGAATATCTGTCTGCATTGGTCAAAGATATAAGGGATAGATTCCCTAATATAATCACAACTATAGACACAACGCGGGCAGAAGTCGCATCGGCATGTATAGATGCCGGCATTGATATGATCAATATGATCCTGCCTCTGCGATATTGCGAGAGTCTTGTCCGAGTAGCAGCCCGCAAGAAATGTCCTGTTGCACTGATATGCAATCCTCAGAATATCAGCAGCCAGCCTAAACCTTTCACTGCGATCCCTGATGCAATAAGAGAGATACAATCCAATATATCCTATGCAATCGGGCTTGGCATCGACCGCAAAAATATCATTATAGATCCGGGTATCGGTTTCGGCAAAAATGACGATGATAACTTCCTTATGATGAAGCAGCTGACAAGTTTCAAATATTTCAACAGACCGCTGCTCGTCGGGTTGTCACGCAAGTCATTCCTGCGTTCGGCACTCAAAGGCAAATTGGATCACTCCCTTGTCAGCACGATTATAACTAATACTATAGCGATTATTAATGGTGCAAATATCGTCAGAGTGCACTCTCAGGAAGAAGCTAAAGTGATGAAGATCCTGATTAATGCGACAGCTAAAGGTGAAGGAGATGAATAAAAAAAGAAGTTAAAACATAAGTAAAGACTTCTTTATTTACTTTATTTATAAATAAATTTAGAAAAAAACCGAAAATGTGGGTATAATATCAGTGCAAAACTTTATGAAGGAATTACGATGGTTTGGTTATATGCTCCGCTGATTGTAAAGATAGGTAACATTATTTTTACTATGCTCGACATTTTCCTTATTTCTGCTTTGTTCTACGGAATATATCGCATTCTGTCCGGAACAAAAGGTGTGCAGGTTATCGTCGGAGTTGTTGCATTCGTCGCCCTGTATATCGTAGTACGCATCTTCCAGTTAAACACATGTCTATGGCTGATGAATCAGATCGCTGGAGTCCTCGCCATCGCTTTAATAATACTGTTCCAACCGGAGATACGCGAATTGCTCTCGTCTATCGGCAAGGGCGGGCTGTACTTCAACCGCCACCAGCAGGCTGATAAGACGAACCTTGAAGAAATACTCAAATCCGTCGATAACTTCTCGATTCTCCATACAGGTGCACTCATAGTATTTGAGAAAAACGACGGTCTAAAGAAATATATCAAGACAGGCACAACACTTAATGCCAGGATTTCCGCACCGCTGCTCATCGCCATCTTCGGATGCTACCATGAACAGGGAGGCAGCGTATTCTCACCGCTGCATGACGGAGCAGTCATCATTAGGAATGACAAGATCGCAGCCGCAGGATGCTACCTGCCTGTCAGTGGCAGTACACAGATAAGCCGAGATCTCGGCACACGCCACAGAGCTGCAGTCGGCATAACTGAGGAAACAGACGCTCTTGTCGTTGTCGTATCGGAAGAGACAGGCAAAATAAGCGTAGCCAAAGACGGCAAGATATGGAGCAACTATGATATAGATGCACTGCGTGAAGAACTGACAACTCAGCTCGGATACCAAGATACTGACGAAGAGGAGGACGAAGATGAAAACTGATAAACGAACAAAAGATCAGACAAATAAGATGTCTAAACACAAGATAGTCATTCATTATCTGATATGTCTTGCCGGAGCACTGCTTCTGTATACGATTGTTGCATTCAACCAGCGCAATGACAAGGTTTTCTCATGCCGTCTCCGTATCGAAGGTCTGAATGCCGATGACTTTGTGATCACCAACACGCTGCCGGATGTGATCCGTGTTACAGTCAAAGATAAGCAGAATGTCTTGGACAGTATTACCGAAGAGGACTTCAATGTGCATCTCGATCTGTCAGGTATCAACGAGCAGAATAACTACACTCTGCCGATAGAATGGGATATGCCGAAAGCATTTCAGCACATGAGGAACTCAATGCTGTTCAGCACGGTAGAACTTAATCCTGCCAAGATTACCGTCAATATCGAAAATATCCAGCAGAAGAGTGTACCGATACAGATCAACACTAAGGGCCTCCCTGCTGACGGCTACATTATACACGATCAGCAGCTTGATATTAACTACATCAGGATACAGGGACCTGCCGGTGTGATTAACGACATTCAGTCTGTCAGAACAGAAGCGATCAATATAGAAAAGGCAATAGACTCGATCATCAGTCAGGATGTGAGCCTTATATCACCGAGCCCTCTCGTTACATTTGTCGGCAAGTCAAATGCAAAAGTCACGATCCGTATTGTCAAGGATATTGAGAATGTTACATTCACATACAATGCTGTTGAGATCAACAATCTGAAAAAGTTCCTTAAAGCAGAATATCACATTGACGACAAGATTGCAGTCACGATAAGCGGCGATAAAAAGACGCTGGAGTCTCTGCAGAAGACAAGCATTATCCTCAGTGTTGACTGCCGCAACATATCATATCAGGGAGAATACTCTACGCGCATCAATGTCAACCCGCCGATGAATGTCACGCTCGTATCGGTCAAGCCGGATGTCCTCAAACTGACGATCACAGAGATCCCTGAGAATATGACATTTCAGCCGCGGCACTCAACAGAAGACCGCCGACAGGAGCAGGACACCGAGAAGCCTGACGAATCAGCAGCACGGGGAAGCACTGCAGAATCTGCTGCAACTACTACCACTATCAATGAGCCTTCCAGGAAAGGCTGGGGAATAAAAAAGAAATAAAAAAATGAGATTTTCGCAAGCGAAAATCTCATTTTTTATAACAACATCATCAGCATCTATCCAATGCCTGCTGTATATCAGCTATAATGTCTTCCGCATCTTCGATACCAACGCTGAATCTCACCAGATCAGGTGAAACACCGCATTCTTCGAGCTGCTTGTCGGTAAGCTGACGATGTGTCGTCGAAGCCGGATGCAGGCAGCATGTGCGGGCATCTGCAACATGAGTTACTATCGCTGCAAGTTTGAGACTATCCATAAATGTCGTAGCCGCTGCTCGTCCGCCTTTTATCCCGAATGAAACAACACCGCATGTGCCATGAGGCATATATTTTTTGGCAAGAGCATACTGCGGATCGTCTTCCAGCATAGCACAGTTTACCCAGCCAATCTTCGGGTTCTTTTTCAGATATTTAGCGACAGCCAGAGCATTCTGGCAGTGTTTCGGCATCCTAAGATGCAGTGTCTCAAGACCGATGTTAATAAGGAATGCACTCTGCGGAGACTGAACAGAACCGAGGTCTCGCATAAGTTGTGCAACAAGTTTGGTTGTATAAGCCATCTTGCCCTGATCTGCATAGACGATGCCGTGATAACTCTCATCCGGAGTCGTTAGTCCGGGGAACTTGTCATTCTGAGTCCAATCGAAGTTGCCACTGTCTACGATAACACCGCCGACAGTCGAAGCGTGACCGTCCATATACTTAGTCGTAGAATGAGTTACGATGTCAGTGCCGAACTCAATCGGGCGGCAGTTAATCGGAGTAGCGAATGTATTATCCACGATAAGAGGCACGCCATGAGCATGAGCCGCCTTGGCAAACTTATCGAAGTCGAAAATATCAAGACTCGGATTGGAGATAGTCTCTCCGAAAACGGCTTTAGTATTGGGCTTAAAAGCAGCCTCGATCTCTGCCTCAGTAGCGTTAGGCTTGACGAAAGTGAAGTCAATACCGAGCTTCCGCATCGTGACATTAAACAGATTGAATGTGCCGCCATAGATAGCCGAAGATGATACGATATGATCTCCCGCATTAGCGATGTTAAATATAGCATAAAAGTTAGCGGCCTGTCCGCTGCCCGTCAGCATACCGCCGACTCCGCCTTCCATCATCGCGATCTTCTGTGCGACGAGGTCACATGTCGGATTCGCCAGACGAGAGTAGAAATACCCAGGCTTCTTCAGGTCGAATAACTGTCCCATCTCATCGCTTGATTCGTATTTATAAGTTGTGCTCTGCACGATCGGCATTACCCGCGGTTCGCCATTCTTAGGCTGATATGCACCCTGCACACATATTGTATCTAATTTCATAATGTAACTCCTTGAATACATGGTAAATAATAATAAAATTAATTTCTGATTATGTCAATGTTTTTTAACAGGCAGGATTGCTCGGCTTTCTCAATAACTTTAGCAATCTCTTGCATATCATAGCCTCGTTTTTGAACTCTCTTTAGATCTTTTTTCATGGCAGTTATATAATTGATTGATAACTTGGATTTTCGTATTTTTCAATGTTTCAGCAAAGAACTCCGGCTATGTCCGCCGCAGGAATGAGAATGTTGGCTGCCGCAGTCGTGGCCTTCCCCATGTTCGTTATGATCACATGTCGGCTCAGTGCTATATTGCAGATTACCCGTCACAAAAGCAACAATCGCTTCATCTGCATCACCGGACACTCCGCCATACAGAGTAATACCGGCATCCGCCAACGCATTCTTCGCACCGCCACCGATACCGCCGCAGATTAGAGCCTCTACTCCATATTCGTGCAGAAATCCCGCCAATGCTCCGTGCCCGGTGCCGTTAGCAGAGACAATCTTATCGGCAGTCACATTCGTCCCGTCAATAGTCACAATGCGGAAATACTCAGTCCGCCCAAAATGCTGCCATATCTGATTATTTGATCTGTCATAAGCGACTGCAAGTTTCATATTATGCTCCGTTTATATTTGATAATCTTAACAATTGTGCAGCATTCTGATAAAACAATTTCTGGCGAAACGAATCTTCAATATCAAGTCCATTAATATAAGCTATCAATTTGCCCTGCTCAAGCCACGGCGTATCGCTGCCGAAGAGGAATTTATCGGGATCATGACTCGCAAAAATCTTATACAGGATGTCAAGCGGGACTTCATTGATAAATGAACATTCTATATAGACATCACAGCCTGCCAGATACTGTTCGACATTATCCCAATCATGCCAGCCGCCTACATGCGATGCGATAACTGTCAGATCAGGCACTTTGTCCAAAACTTTCGCCAGCCGCTGCGGAGACGCATTGTCATAATCCATCGGAAATCCGACATCATAACCGTTATGAAATATCACAAACTTGCCTGACGCTGCAATGCGGCGGTATATCTCCCACATAATATCATCATCGATATTGAAGTCCTGATACATAGGATGGAACTTCAGCCCGGGCAGATCAGAGTCAAGACACAACTGCAGATCAGACTCCCAAGTCTCACTCTTCGGATAGAATGAAGCAAGCGGGATAAGTCTGTCTCCGTATTGCCGGCGCACTTCCGCAGACCAGCGAAGAATAGAATGGACTTGAGCCGGCTTAGTGGCGATATTGCATATAAGGCATGTATCTACACCATTACGGGCTGCAGTCTGTGCTAAGTCAGCAGCAGTGCCGTCTGTATGCGGAATATACGGCTTACTTTTCTGAGCAAGTCCGGCAACCGCTCTTGCAGCGATCGCATCAGGGAAAGCATGTGTATGACAATCTATTATGTGCATAAATATTTTACAACCGAGTTATTTCGCTCTTTTCATTAACTGCCATACTTCCATAGACTCTGTAGCATAGAATCTCATCAGCTGACGCTGCACTTCGTCAATTTTGAATGTTTCTTTCGATCCTCGCCGAACAGAATACGGCTCTGTCCTTTGCGAGATAACATCGTATTTGAATATAACAGAAAAAAATTCGTGATTTTTCTGAAAGCCCTGAAGTTTCACAAAGCAATAGTTCTGATCACCGCCGCCCGGATTGCTCCATCGAATATCTACGAGCTGCTTATCTGCAACTTCCTGTAAAGTCGGACAGTTCTTGACATCAAGTCTGTAATTCATCGTCTTCTCTGTTGCCCTGTCAATATCTTCCTGAGAAGCGGCAAACACCTGCATCCCCGCCAAGAGGATTAACAGCATTGTGAATGTCAGAATTTTATTATACAGCACTTATGAACTCCTTAATAACGAATAATTTAGAATTATTATAATCTAAAAAAATCTAAGTGTCAATAGCAAAAAGATTTTTAATTAAAAAGCGGAAAAATCTCAAAGATTTTTCCGCTTTTTTTACGATTTCATAGCAGTTCTTAGTGCAAAAAGTGTCTCTTGCCTGTAAATACCATCGGCAGGTTATTGGCATTGCAGACATCAATTGAGTCCTGATCTCTGATAGATCCGCCCGGCTGCACGATAGCAGATATGCCACGCTCGATAGCAAGTTCTACTGTGTCCGGCATCGGGAAGAATGCATCAGATGCAAGGATCGCACCTTTTGCCTTGTCGCCCGCCCAATCAAGAGCAATGCGTGCAGAAGTTACACGATTCATCTGACCTGCACCAACGCCCAACAGCATTTTGTCTTTAACAACTACGATCGCATTGGACTTCACATGCTTGACGAGTGTCTGACCGAATTTCATATCTTCGATCTGAGCATCAGTCGGCTTAGCATTAGTGATGACATTCATCTCCTCGTCTTTGCCCGGATTGATGCGGTCACGCTCCTGAATAAGCACACCGCCCAACACTTTCTTCATCTCGAAGTTATTCTCATATTGTAAGATCTTGTCTTTCCAGGCTGCATATTCCATCAGGCGGATGTTCTTCTTCGCAGAGAGTATCTCCAGAGCATCAGCATCGAATTTCTCACAGATAATGATCTCAAGGAATATCTGTGACAGCAGCTCAGCCGTCTGCTTATTGACTGTGCCTCGGAATCCGACGATACCGCCGAATATCGAAACGCTGTCGCCTTCATAAGCCGCCTTATATGACTCGAATGTCGTAGCCTTAGCAGCACAGCCGCACGGATTGGAATGCTTTACGACTACGCAGGCATTATCCGGCAGGTCGGACAAAATCCTCATTGCGCCTGAAATATCAGCGATATTGTTATAGCTCAGCTCTTTGCCGTGAATCTTGCCGTCAGTGAAGAACTTCGATATATCTTCATCTGCAAATGTCGGTATCGCATTGTAGGAAGCATACTGGTGAGGATTCTCGCCATATCGCATATCAAGGACTTTATTAAGCGGCAGAGCAACTGTTTCATTCTCGATAGTGTCGAACAAACCTTTGCCTGTCGAAACATTGAACAGAGACTTAGAGATCACACTGTCATAATATGCCGTTGTGCGGAATGTCTCGATCGCCATCTTAAGCCGGAACTCTTCGGTAATATTGTTATTCTTATATGCCTCGATAAACTCGTCATAGTAAGCGGCAGACGGAATGACACAAACATGCTTATAGTTCTTCGATGCCGCTCGGATCATTGTCGGACCGCCGATGTCTATCATCTCAATCAACTTATCCATCTCACGCACATTATCGTTAATCAGTTTGCCGAACGGATAGAGATTGACACATACGAGATCGATATGCTCGGTATTAAGCTCCTGAGCCTCTTTATCCCTCTTGCTTAAGATGCCGGCATGTATCTTGGTATGCAGAGTCTTGACACGACCGCCGAATATCTCTTTCTGTCCGGTGAAGTCTTCGATCTTTACACACGGAATACCCTGCTCACACAACAGTTTGTATGTACCGCCTGTAGAGAGGATCTCAACACCGTCTCCGGCAAGTGTCTTCGCCAGATCAACAACACCTGTCTTGTCAAATACACTAATCAGTGCTCGTTTGATTGTAATATTAGCCACAATAGCCCCCATAAACGATAATTATTTATAAAAATGACAACTATATTATATAAAATTTTTCAGGATTTTGCAAGGAATATTTATGATTATTCGGAACTGCATAAAACCAGTTGATTGGAATAAACAAAAAAGTGTCTGCGTTAAGCAGACACTTTTTTGTTTATTCCAATATCGCACCTTTATCGGCACTTGATACAAGTTTTGCATATCTGGCAAGATAACCGCTTGTGACTTTCGGCGGAAGCGGTTTCCACTCAGACTTACGGCGGACAAGTTCTTCATCAGATACATGCAAAGTGATCTTGTAGTTATTAATATCCAGCTCGATCATATCTCCATCCTGCACGAAAGCAATAGGACCGCCGTCAGCAGCCTCAGGCGAACAGTGTCCGAGTGACGCACCGCGAGTCGCCCCGCTGAACCGTCCGTCTGTAATAAGAGCAACCTGCTTATCAAGCCCCTGACCTGCCAATGCTCCTGTTACAGCGAGCATCTCTCTCATTCCCGGACCGCCTTTCGGTCCTTCGTAGCGGATAACCACTACATCTCCGGGCTTGATCTTCTGTGACTGCACTGCAGCCATCGCCGACTCTTCATCATTGAATACTTTAGCCGGACCTGTGTGGTGCATAAGTTCAGCCGCACAAGCGGATCGCTTGACAACAGTTCCATTCGGAGCAAGATTGCCGAAAAGGATTGCAATGCCGCCATTATCGGAATACGGATCTTCGATCGGGCGTATAATATTTGTATTGCGGTTTCGCACACCTGCTATATTCTCGGCGATAGTCTTGCCCGTAACGGTGATAAGGCTTGTATTGATGAGATTCTTCTTCGCAAGCTCAGCATAAACCGCCTGCACGCCGCCTGCATCATCAAGCTGACACATAAATGTGTGACCTGCAGGAGCAAGGTGGCACAGATTAGGAGTGCGGTTGCTTATCTGATTAATCATATTGAGATCTATAGACAATCCTGCTTCGTGAGCGATCGCAGGGACATGCAGGATAGTATTCGACGAGCAGCCAAGTGCCATATCGGCAGCCAGAGCATTCTTGAAGTTCTCCATCGTCATCATCTGCCGGGCAGTGATGCCTCGATTGAACATCTCCATTACCTGCATACCGGCATGCTTCGCCAGTGATATTCTGCGGCCTGTTACAGCAGGGATAGTGCCGTTGCCCGGCAGTCCGAGCCCGAGTGCCTCGGTCAGACAGTTCATCGAGTTGGCAGTAAACATACCGGAGCATGCTCCGCATCCCGGACAGGCGGTCTCTTCCATCTCGGTCAGCTGCTGCTCTGTAATCCGCCCTGCAGCCAATGCTCCGACAGCCTCGAACATATCAGTGAGACTGAGATTTTTATCAGAGTAGATATTATCCTCGTTACGCTCTGGCAAATGTCCCGGCATCATAGGTCCGCCCGACACAAATACAGTAGGCAGATCGAGCCTTGCTGCTGCCATAAGCATCCCCGGAACTATCTTGTCACAGTTGGGGATCATAACAAGTCCGTCGAATTGATGAGCCTTAGCCATACATTCTATAGAGTCAGCGATAAGCTCCCGCGTAACTAGAGAATACTTCATTCCCTCATGCCCCATCGCTATACCGTCGCAGACTCCTATCGCAGGGAACTCAATCGGAGTGCCGCCTGATAGCCGTATGCCGGCTTTGACAGCCTCAGCTATCCTGTCCAGCTCTATATGTCCCGGTATAATCTCATTCTTGGCACAGCAAACGCCAATAAGCGGTCTGTCCAACTCTTCCTTAGTATAGCCCATCGCATAAAAAAGCGATCTGTGGGGTGCTCGCTGCACTCCTAATTTTACATTGTCACTTCTCATCATTATCATCCTTCGCCTTGTCGGCTTTATCATTATGCAGCAGTTCAAGTTTGACGCGCTTAAGTTTGCGTCCTGCGATAGAGTTTATCGTATATTTGATATTATCATGGATGATCGACTCATTCTTAATCGGGATGCGTCCGAAGAATGCGTATATCAGACCACCGAGAGTGTCTACCTCATCTTCCGGCAGGCTAAGACCCAACCGCTCGTTAAGATCTTCGACAGAAATGTGCGGATCAACCAAATACTGATCATTGCCTATCTCGATTACTTCATCTGTCTCATTGTCGAACTCATCCTGTATCTCGCCGACTATCTTCTCGATAATGTCTTCCAGACAGACGATGCCGCTCATCCCGCCGTATTCATCGACAACGACAGCCAGATGTATCCGCTTCTCGCGAAGCTCGACAAGCAGATCTCCGATCAGTTTGGACTCAGGCACAAAGTATGCCGTCCTCAGATTCTTAGACAGGTCAAATTTTTCTTCTTTATTAAAGTATTTCAACAGATCCTTGGCATGCAGGATGCCTATTATATTGTCGAGATTGCCGTCATAAACAGGCAGCCGAGTGCGGCCTTTCGCATCAACAATCTTAATAATCTCATCAATGTCACTGCGAACATCAAGATAAACCACATCTACACGCGGCACCATAATCTCTTTCGCTGTTATACTTTCCAATTCGATGATATTCCTTATCATCTTTTCGCTGTATTCACTGATCGATGCCTGAGCGTCCTTAACCGCCTCTGACAAAGATTCACTTTCCTTTACATTCTTTTTAGAGAACCACTTCCCTAATATACCATCGCTGCTCAAATCGTCTCCCTTATATAAATATTTAATTATATTTATTATAACAAAAAAAACAGAAAATTCAACAGAAATTTACAGATTTTTTTAGGCAATTTTCAAAAAAGCTCATATATAAATAGTATAAATTTTTCAAAAATTTTTGCTTTAAGTATTGACAGAACAACTTTTTTTTTATAATGATTCACTTTTTTATAATTAAATTAAGGAGATTAAAATGAAAAAATCAATTATTATCGCTTATATTCTGAGTTTGTGTGCTTTATATATCAATGCACAAACAGTTCCTGATGGTCGGCAGCTTTTCGGAGCAATCCATCAGTATTGTCAGGAACATTATGGATATTTGGAGAGTGCGGATATATCTGTAAACGGAAAAGGAGAAGAGACTTATATTCTTAGAGATGTCCGATTGAATTATCAGCGATGGGAAGGTGGTTCTATAAGAGGATATTATGTACATCGTGTTAATATTTGGGATTATGCAACCATAGTAAAAAAAGATGATGGTACAATTACCATAAATTTATCAGATAATTTTAAAAACGCACATGCCAGTTATGATTATAAAGTATTGCAATCGTGGTCTGATGGAACAAAATCAAACTATGCATGGGATTGGATTAAGCAGGCAAAAGGCATTCTAACTAATTATCTCTCCGAACCTGATGCAAAATATAATGAATATATCAACTCTGCCTTGACTGATGTACAGTTCTTATACGGGCTGTCCAAAACAAAAAATGCTCTTTGGGTAAAGACTTTCTTCAAACGAAACAATGTTATCGGAAGAACTGCGAAACTGGAAGTAACAGTTACATCTCTTGAAGAAAGCGATAATGAGGACTATCTGTATAAAGTAACAGGAACTGTCGGAACAGCCAATCAGTCAACAGGTGAGATTGCAATTCCTATTACATATTACTCCAATAATGATGCTATGCTTGATGCGGATGCCGGCAAAAAAGTAACCATAACCGGTAAAATCGCAGATATTGAAAAGAATGATAATGACGGAACGGTTTCTGCATTTAAGATTACAGATTAAATGCAGAGTATATAAAGGAGAAGTATAATATGATAGTTTTGCGTTCACAGCTTACATTAAAGAATAAAGTATCAGCAAAAGCAGTCTGGTCTGCTATATCTCAATGGCGTAAACAATCTAAAAATACTTCTCTTGTACTCCGAGAGTGGTTTAACGAACACCCTTTCGAGAAACTCTCTTCTTCCATAACAGAGCAAAAAGACAGCAAAACCGTATTATCCGTCTATAAACCTAACGAGACATCATTTGCATTCAGATTACAGGAAGGTGCAGTCATTACTTCTATCTGTTTTGACATACAAAGATCTGACTGCAATTTTACTATAGAGATTGAAAGAACAGACAATCAGCAAAGAAAAATTTCCCGTCCTAAAATCTTTGAATATTTAGAACAGTTTCTTGATAAGGATATTTATGCCAAGACAGCTCATTCGGAAACAAACAATACAGTTCTTGCAAATCTAATCTGCCAGAAAGGAAAAATTCATAATCTTCCCGTTGTATATATAAGCGAAACAAAAGATAATGAATATTTACTGAATCCAAATAAACTCGCAGAAGAATTATTTGGTATTGCCGTCGTTTATAAGGAAACAGACTATTCTGTATCGGAAACACTATCAGACCTGACAGGAGGAAGGGCAGCCTATAACGGCGCTGTTGGTATCTATTATGGGAACAAACGCACAATTATAGCTCCGGCAAATGTTAGAGATTATGAATATTTCTATAGAATTTCCAAATTATCCATACTGATTCCAAGAGATGAACATTTCACATGGTATGGGATGGTAATGCCATATCTGCAAAAAGTAAGTGAAAAGATAAAATCACAGACAGAAACGATTACAAAACAAGTTGCTAAGATTACATTTCAGACAATCATACAGGATATTGCCAAAAGTATTAAACTTGCCAACTCAGAAAAAGAGAAAAAGAATCTGCAAACGAAACTTGACGAATTAGAAGAAAAACTTACAACGAAAGATCAACTAATCGAAAATCTAAGACAAGAACTTAATGCTGAAAAAGCAGAAAAAGAAAACATACAGCAAGAATTAGATAAACGCACACGAGATTTAGAAAATCTCAAAAACGAATTTGATGAATATCCTAAAACATTCGATTATGAAATACAGGAAAAACAAAATAAGATAAACGAACTTATAAAAGAAAATGAAAAACTGAATACTTATAAAATAGCATTTGAAAAGAAAAGAGATGGCAATCAAGACATCAACATCTTTATCAAATGTTCTGAACATTCTCTTTATCCTAATGAAATCGAAAATTTTGTTAAAGGATTAATCTACAATGTAGCAAAAAGCTATGAAAAGTACAATGGCGGAACTAAAAAAGACGAAAAAGGTTTTATTCGTATTTATCATGTATTAAAATCTATATTTGACAATAATCCTGATTTTGATTTTTTACAATCTGACACATATAAACGCCTTCAAGAATTAGATAAAATACCACAAACAGACAAAGATTGTGTAAAGTTGTTAGAAAAATGCGGCTTTGAACTTGAAAGAACTGCTAATCACAATGAAATGTTCCTATGTGGTGATTCTCGTTACTCTGTAACGACTCCAAAAACTAGGAGCGATAAGCATTCTATTGAAAATACAATAAACTATGCAAAAAAATGCTTTTTGGATCTTAAGTCTGTTAAACTGTATTAATATAATTCAAAAAAATAAATTTTAGGGGACCATTATGAAAAAAATTCAATTCATCATTATTATTTCACTGTTATCAATATCATTATTAAACTCTATTGATAAAAAAAAACTTAAAAGGTCAACCGGTTGCTGTTTTGCCGTTTACTTTGGAAGGCAACATCAATGAGGTATATGCAGAAACATCGCAAGAGATATTTATGACACAGATGATTAAAGATAACTACTTTACTGTAACAGAACGGGCAAATCTGAAACTCATTACGGATGAACTGCATTTACAAAATAACGACGAATTTGATTCTGACAACGCAGTTGAGATAGGCAAGCTTACAGGTGCTGTTTATGTCATAAGCGGTTCTATTACTGAAATTCAGAATCAATTAGTCATAACAGTTCGAGGAATTGATGTTGCTACCGGTGTAGCAGTATTCGCTGAAAGAGATACTGTCTCATCACAATCAGAGATTTTAACATCCGTAGAGAAGATTGCAAGAACAATATCATCTTCATTAAAACCAAGAATATCTACAAACTTACCTGGCTTTACAAATTCCGAAACCGTATTTATCCAAAATAATTTCTATAAATGGAAACTTAAAACTGATGATCCAATTCCTGTTTTACACAAACGCAACGCTTTTATTGCCGGTGGAACAGTTATGATTATGCTTGGGATGGCAATTATAGGCGGAGGCGGTATCGCAATGGGATTCGCAGATGCTGTCCATAATGCAACAGGGAACAGTGACGCATACGATGGTATGATTGTTGCCGGTATATTTGCCGGGATATTCCCAGGACTTGCTGTTATGATATGTTCTGCATGTCCGTATTACACAGCATACTGTCTTCATGGGATATATAATACCATTAGGAAAAACAAATTTACAACTTTTTTAATGCAAAGTTCACTATCCGTTTCGTATAATTACAAAGACAAACAGCTCGGACTATATGTATCAACAAGAATATAAAAATCTGAACGCACAAAAAACAAGGGACAATATGTCCCTTGTTTTTTGTTTCACCATTTTACTCAAAATCCACAACATCAACCCATTTCAGCAGGAACTCCCGCTCCTCAGGTCGGCCTTTAACAGACTGACTTGCCGCAACGATCGGCAGACATTTCTGAATCCACTGTCGGGCAGTGTCTGACTTCTTACAGAACAGCTCGATGTATTTCTCGGCGAGGTTCATGTCCTTCATAGCGAAGAGCAGATATGTGCGGGCAGCATCAGACTCAGGATTGCCCTGCGTAGCATGAGCCCAGTCAATGATGTATGACTTGCCGTCGCTGCCGATGATGATATTGCTCGGATTGTAGTCACCGTGGCAGAGGCAGCTGCTCTTGGGCATAGCATCGGTGCGAATGTGCAGCTCATAGCGGATTGTTGCCTCAAGGTTAGTAGAACTGATCTTGCGGTTCATCTTGTCTTTCCACTTGTTGAGCAGCGGACAACGCTTAGTGTGCATCTGAAGCTGCAGATCGACGAACTGATTAAGATACTCGTCGAGTTTGTCAGGATTGTCATTCATCAGCTTGTCAAGAGTTACGCCTTCGATGTATTCAAGTATGATCGCCCACTTGCCGTCAATCTTGGTAACTTCGACGATCTTAGGAATGTTAAGACCGGTCTCTTCGACACGGGCCTGATTGAGAGCCTCATTCAGAACATCTGACTTGGAGTAGTCTTCGTTGAATAACTTGATACATAAGTCGCCGTCACGGTATATCGTCTTATTTGTTCTCTGAGAGATAATATTGTTTAACTGCATTTTGTCCTCCTTACTGCTTTTTGCCGTAGTATGAGTTGAGATACATCTGCTTGATCTCAGCCATAAGCGGATAACGCGGATTAGCACCTGTACACTGATCGTCGAATGCGTCTTCCGTCATTTTATCCAGTGTCTCCAGGAATTTCTTCTCGTCAACACCGGCTTCCTTAATCGTCATCGGCTGACCGATAACTTTTCGCAGCTCATCAATCTTCTTGATAAGAGCTTCAACTTTTGCTTCGTCATTCTTGCCTTCGCAGCCGACATACGCAGCCACATCAGCATAGCGTCGCAAAGCATCAGGATACTTATACTGTGAGAATGTCCCCATCTTGGCAGGAACTTCACTTGCATTGAATCTGATCACCTCGTCAAGCAAGAGAGCGTTGGCCATACCGTGCGGCAAGTGGTGATATGCACCGAGCTTGTGAGCCATTGAGTGACATACACCTAAGAATGCGTTAGCGAATGCCATACCTGCAAGACATGATGCGTTAGCCATCTTCTCACGAGCCTCGGGATCGGCTGCACCATTCTGATAAGCACGCGGCAGATACTCAAATACAAGTTTAGCAGCTTCTTTGGCAATGCCGTTTGTATAGTCGCTCGCCATTACCGAAGCGATCGCTTCCAGAGCGTGAGTCAGGACATCGATACCGGAGTTGCTTGTCAATCCCTTCGGCTGGTTGTCCATCAGATTGGCATCTACGATCGCCATATCAGGCATCAGTTCATAGTCTGCAAGCGGATATTTCGTACCTGTCGTCTCGTCTGTAATAACTGCAAACGGTGTAACTTCCGAGCCTGTTCCGGCAGTAGTCGGCACTGCGATGAAGTACGCTTTCTCACCCATCTTCGGGAATGTGTAGACACGCTTGCGTATATCCATAAACCGCATAGCCATATCAAGGAAGTCTGCTTCCGGGTGTTCATAGAGAACCCACATGATTTTCGCTGCATCCATTGCCGAGCCGCCACCCAGTGCGATGATCACATCAGGAGCGAATGCACTCATCTGTGCAACACCTTCTTTGGCACAGGCAAGAGTCGGATCCGGAGCAACTTTGAAGAATGTCGCATTCATTATGCCCATACTGTCGAGTTTGTCAGTGATGACTTTGCTCATACCGCTGTTGAAGAGAAACTCGTCTGTCACTACAAATGCTTTTTTCTTATTCATGACATTCTTCAGTTCGGACAGAGCAACATCAAGGCTGCCCCGCTTGAAATATACCTTCTCAGGTGCTCTAAACCACAGCATGTTTTCCCTCCTTGCTGCAACTGATTTAATATTTAACAGATGTTTTACGCCGACATTCTCACTGACACTGTTGCCGCCCCACGAGCCGCATCCCAGAGTAAGTGACGGAGTAAGGCGGAAGTTGAACAGATCACCGATACCGCCGTGTGAAGTCGGACAGTTAATCAAACATCGGCAGGTCTTCATTGCCGCACTCCACTTGGCGAGTTTGTCTTGCTCTGTTTTTTCATTGAGATATATTGCAGAAGTGTGACCGTAACCGCCGTCAGCAATGAGCTGACCTGCTTTGGCAATAGCATCATCGAAGTCTTTTGCTTTATACATCGCAAGAACCGGGCTTAACTTCTCATGAGCGAACTCTTCCGACAGATCTACACTTTCCACTTCGCCGACGAGAACTTTTGCTCCGGCAGGTGCGTCAAATCCTGCAAGATTGGCAATCTTATTGGCAGACTGTCCGACTATCTTCGCATTCAATGCACCGTTAATGATAATCGTCTTGCGAACTTTGTCGGTCTCTTCCGGTGTGAGGAAATATGCTCCCCGTGCGGCGAATTCTTTCTTGAATGCGTCATATACATCGGCAAGCACGATAACCGACTGCTCCGAAGCACAGATCATACCGTTATCGAATGTCTTAGACAGGAGAACGCCGCTTGCTGCCATCTTAATATCCGCCGTAGAGTCGATTATCGCAGGAGTATTGCCTGCACCGACACCTACAGCCGGTTTGCCCGACGAATAAGCCGCTTTAACCATTCCCGGACCGCCTGTTGCCAGCGTCATATCGGCTTCTTTCATTATAAGTGCAGACAGCTGCACGCTCGGCTCATCTATCCAGCCGATAATATCCTGCGGAGCACCGACTGCAACTGCCGCATCGAGGACAACTTTTGCTGCGGCGATAGTAGACTTCTTGGCACGCGGATGCGGACTGAATATCAGACCGTTGCGGGTCTTAAGCGAGATAAGCGACTTGAATATCGCCGTCGAAGTCGGATTAGTCGTCGGAATAACAGCAGCCAACACGCCTATCGGCTCGGCTATCCTGGTAATACCTGCAGCCTCGTCCTGCTCAATAATGCCGCAAGTCTTGGTATTGCGGTAAGCATTATAGATATACTCCGAAGCGTAGTGATTTTTAATCACCTTGTCTTCCACAACTCCCATGCCGGTCTCTTCCACTGCCATCTTAGCCAGTGGAATGCGGGCTTTATTTGCTGCCAATGCTGCCGCAAGGAAGATCTTATCGACCTGTTCCTGCGTATAAGTTGCAAACTTTTTCTGTGCCTCACGCACCGCAGCCATTTTCTGTTTCAATGTTTCTTCGTCATTGACGATGAAGTCAGTCTTCGTATCCATAGCCGTCTCCTTTTTTTTATAATTTTTTTTCGCTTGCACAGCCGCCGCCGGCGACTGTGCAGGCGGGAAATTATTTCTTTCTAAGTTCATTGGACAAGATCGCAAGAGAGCTTGCCAAGTCTTCATTTTTTATCATCACATTCTCAGGGATGTTAATGTGCGTCGGGGCGAAGTTCCACAATCCCTGAATGCCTGCTGCAATCATGCAGTCTGCCGCCGCCTGAGCATGCTCTTTCGGCACTGTTATGATCCCCATCCTGACATCGTATTTCGACACAACATCGGCAAGTCTGTCAATGTGGAATATCGGCTTGCCGCAGACAACCGTCCCGACCTTGCTTTGATCGGTATCAAACCCGGCAACGATATTGAGTCCGTATCCTGCGAATCCGTTGTATGACAAAAGCACATGTCCCAACTGTCCGACACCAACCAGCACCACATTGTCCAATTTGTTGTAACCGAGTGCCGTCTGAATATCATGTATAAGCGTCTCAATGTCAAATCCAATCCTCGGTTTGCCTGACTGTCCTGCAATGCGGGCGAGGTCTTTCTTGACAGTTACGGCATTGATATTCATATCGCCTGCGATCGTCACCGACGATATGTCCTTAATGCCCTGCTCCTTCTTGTCCCGCAGGTAATGCAGATACAGCGACAGTCTGTCAATACTTCGCTTGGAAATGTCACTCATCCTGCTCACCTCCGCATTATTATTATCGGATAAATTAGTATCGATATTTAGTTATCGGTATCTTTTTATCGATATATTTATACCATATTAGAGAGTGCTTGTCAAGAGGAAATTTGAAAAAACCACAATATTTTTTGTGTTGCAAAAAATATTGTGGTTTTTTCGTTTGTTATATTATTGCCGCAGTGAATAAATCTCTGCCTCTGGTAATTTTGTAATTTTCATAATCTGATCAATCGGAATATTCATTTCAAGCATAGCCTGAGCCGAAGATCTCATTGCATTGTAAGCACCTTGCTCGAAAGCCTCTTCTCTCTGCACGGCAATATCCGTGTCATAATCATATTCACCCAATAAAAAATTATACACTTCGCTCACCTTCCTTTCAAGATAGTTTGGCAACAATCCCATTTTTAGAGCTTTCTCTAAAGCCTGTTTTATTCCTTCTTCCGTTCCTTTATCTTTTTCTTCATTAACTATCTCAATAAACTTACAGTAATCATTCAGCATTCGACAATGCTGCACTATGCCCGATTCCTGCGGCTTATTTACATTATACACTGTTACTGTCAAATCAAGTTTCGCTTCTGCCTGTAATTCCATAAACGCATCTTTCAGGTGCAACTCTTTCATCGCAGGATAATCTTCTGTTCCATTATATATCACATAAAATTCAGGCGTAGGTATCTTCACCAAAGTCCTGCGATATTTATCACGAGTCTTGATAATAGCCTCATACAAATGTGCCACATATAGCAAAAATCTCAGCGGCATATTCTCATTCACGGTAGACTGATGTTCAACCAGCACTATCAGCCGATTATTTACAAGCATCGACACATCATTATACAAAGACCGATAAGCAACCTGCTCTAATCTTTTCGGAACGATCTCAGTATTCTCCGACTTCAAATCTGTTCCCTTAATCGCATTATACAGAGACAAAAAATTCTCTTTCGCAGTTACATCATTTTGAAACAAATCGACAAATAAACTGTCCTTTATCTGCTTGTTTTCACCCATTTCTGCTCCTTTATTATAGCATAATTTGCCATAATATGTAAAAAAATATTGGATTTTTATTTTGAGACCGAAAATGAGTAAAATATTCTAAAAACCAAAAAGATAATGTGTTTCGACAAACGGCAGTCGGTCAGCTCCGTCGCCTACTGTTAATGCTAAATACGAGTGTAGTATAATGAAAATTTATGGAAATTTTGCTGTTTGTGCAATAGCAAAATTTTCTAACAGATTGAACATGGATTATTTGCAATCGAACGTCTTGATTATAAAAATCTGACAGAAGATTTGAGTGAGGATGAAGCGAAGAGGGGTTAATAAACAACATTTTCCGCGGCGGTGCATCTTCTAACCACTGAAGTTATTCGGGGACAGTCCGAATGTCGTCGCAAAAACACAGCTGGGGTGCCGCCCTGAGTTGCTGTGGGGAGATGTTGTCAGAGAGATGAACTATACTATTTTATTTTTCTTCTTACTCTTTCTCAAATCATCATAAGAGATTTGTAATTGTTCTTCTAATTTTTCTTGAACTTTATTATTTTGAATTATTTGTATAGTCGATTGAATGTCTTTATATATTTCTTTCTGAGTAGTTCCATTTTTATCTACATCTATTATTATTCTAGTTATTTTACTCAACAAATCTTTTATATCATCTGTACATGGAATATTATCAAAACAAAAAGCAATACGAGAAACGGTATCAGAATCCTTATTTGCAACAATGTTATCTTCTTTGTATATTTGTTGCTGAATATAGGCTAATTCTTGAGTAGATGGCTTTATGGCATTCTTTTCTTTAAGATCTATATATTCACTTTTCATTTCGGCTCTAACATCACTGCTGTTGTTATCAAATAATTCGTTATATAATTTAATCAAACTGTCGTTCATCTGATCATTCCATTCAGTTGCAAAATATTTATTAGCAATATTCCAATATTTCATAAAGCATTGATAAATCTCATATCGCTTGTCAAACAATGAAATTCTAATCTGTAAATCTTCTTGACCGGCTTGTTTGTCTGCAATCTTTTCAGACAAGTTATTCTGCTTATTAGCAATTATTACAGCGGCTATCACCGCTCCACAAGTTCCGATTGCACTCCACATATCCCAATTAATACAACAAAGGTACTCTACCATATTATACTCCTATATATTATTTAAGGCTCTTGACTAGTTTAGAGTCAAAATCTCCTTTAAAATTTTAACTAAATCATCGTTTCGATGATTATATCTCCATTCGCATTCTTTCAAGTGTAACACAAAGTTATAACTTTTGCAACTATCAAAATTATTTATTCAACAAATCTATTTTAAAACAAGTCTCTTTCCATCACTCCTCTATCGCATAAATCTTATCAAGTAATTACTCTCTCTTAGAATAAGCAAGCCTAAAACTACAACCTTCTCCGCGTGAACAATCATAGTAATATCCATGATAATAAACAGAACAACTGTAAGTCGAAGGGCAGCCGTAATAATTACCTCCACGCAATATTCTTTTATTACTATCATCATACTTATCCCAACACCATTCTCCAACATTACCTGACATGTCATATATACCTAATCTATTTGGGAGTCTCAATCCAACAGACTCCAATGAGGTTGCTTTGGAACATTTATAATAATCGACATTAGTACCTCCTATTGATGTATATTCTATTGATTCTATAGCTGATCTACCGACCTTATATAATAAGTGATCTAGTATAGACCTCCCACTAGAACCTTTAACATTACAAAGATACAAAGAATCTCCTTTAGTTTTTATTCCTGCATAATAATAATCCCAATCCTCTATTGTTGGGTCTCCACCTCGTGCAGCGAACTCCCATTCTGCTTCAGTTGGTAATCTATAACCGTTTGCGTTAGGATTAACATTAACATCCCAACTTTCATCTCCTGTATGTGGAATTTCTGAATAGTTTATAGATAACCAATCTGCAATCCCTTTTACAGAATAACAAGTCTGCTTTCCAACCAATATGCTAAGTTTATTACAAAATGTAATAGCATCGTACCAATTTACTTTAATAACCGGAAATATTTTGCTTATCTCTGTATCAGATTCATTTTCTATATGCATTACTGTCTTATATAATTTATCCGTCACTGTATATCGCCCAACACAATATGGATTAATTGTTGTTGAAGTGCCAGCAACAAAAACACCTTTTAACTGTTCAGTCGGTAAATATGAAACAGGAATATTATAAGAACAATTAGGCTCACTCCCCACAACCGTCACAGGTTCAGATATAACCTGCACAAAACTTGTAAACGGAAATTCTTCTCCGTTTAGCGTAATATTTCCTGCATTATTAATATTCCATTTATCTGTCGTATCTTCTTCCCACAGTGCATATAACTCCACAATTCCGCCGTCTTCAGCAGTCAAATTTGATACAGTCTGTCCAGCACTATATCCAGTGCCGCCACCATTACTGTTGGTACACCAACCAATGAATGTATAACCATCTCTTGTAAAGCCATTCTCACGCAGGGCAAAACTCTCTCCGTAGGATACGGTTTGTCTCTTGGTTTGCCCAATACCGCCGTTGCCGTAATATATAACTGTATATGTATGAGCATTACAATGTGCATATAATGTAACATCAGATGTTTTACATCCTGCATCCCAGCCTGTAACTTGCGTACCGCCATTCTCAGCATCATACCAACCTAGAAAATCATATCCTGTCATAGACAAACTTTGTAAAGTAATAGATTCTGATTCATCAAATGTGACTGGATTAGCATTATAAGCATTTTTTGTATTATAGTAAGAGATAGTATATTGTGGCAAATTAGCCCACTGAGCAGACAATATAACTACCGCCCCATCTTCCGATAACAAGTTTTTTACGACAGTCCCATTACCAAAATAAGACGCATAATTATTATCCGAAGCATGCCAACAGGAAAATTCCTTCCCCCTTGGTGCAATAAATGAACACAGCGGTAAGGTTATTGCTTCCCCACTATGCAGTGTTAATGGATTCATCTCACCACTGCCGCCATTAGCATCAAATATAATAGTATAAGAAATCTCAGAACTTGTGTCAGTTGTGTCATCTTTAATAATCAATATTGGTGTTTGTTTCTCTCCATCATTAACAGTATCACCAGTTTCTGTTGTATGCTCTTCAATCCATTCATCACCATACAACGATTTCAATCCTTCATAAACACAACTTGACAAAGTAATAGTCGTAATTAATAATAACAAACAAATCTTCTTCATATAAATCTCCTAACTATGCATTACCCACGACAAACTAACCATTGATTATTATAATCTAATCCTCATTCCTACTTCTATAATACCATCACCACACAGAACATTGGGAGCGAGTGTCGATAATGTGGCTATGGTTTTCTGTTTCACTGTCATTCTTGATGAATTATACCGCTTTATTTGCCATCTAATACCATTCGCAGAAATATCACGATACCAAATAACACTAGTCACACTAAGCATAATAGCCGATACAACAGCCGTTCCAAAACCGACACCAAGAATAGCTACACTAACTCCAACTCCGTAATCAAGCCGACGCTCATAGCAGTCTGCCATATTAGCTGCTCCAACAGGTATAAGTGTAAGCGACACAGCACCAATTCCACTGCCAATGCCTATAAGACTGCCGTAAGCGTAGGTATGTTTTTTATATTTCTCAGCCGCTTCATATTTCTTTTGAATTTGCACATTTGTACCGATTTTATTTACTTCTTTCTCAAACAATACAGAATTATCTGATATGTCTATAATACGATATTTCCTAATCATCGCTTTGCCGTCAGACAAACACTGCTCAATCTCACCGACATAGCCATTGGATTTTATTTTATTTTCTATTTCTATTCCTTTGCCACGCCGTTCTGCTACATTATCACTTTTAATGCTTATCTCAAACGAATCATCTATACTGACATATTTACCATTATAGGAAACAGAAGCAGGAAAAAACTCCCCAACATCATTATATTCTCCGAATAACACATTGACATCTTTTGTTACAGTGATTATTTTTTGAGCGTTCTCTTTCAGCTGTCGTTTCAGTTCTTTCGTACTTTCTTTAATTTCATTATTATATCGCTGATTAATTTGCTCCAACTCTTCTTTCTCATTATCACTATATGTAGTTCGTTCAACATTTTGCCTTTCTGTAAATTCTTCGGGGCGTTCCCATTTTTCTTTTTTCATATTCACAATTTCATCAAATTTTTGTTTATAAAATGAGGTAATCTGACTTAATGCTTTGTCCCTTGCATTATTATAATTACTCGCCACTTCATTTATCGCATTCTGAAGTTTATCATTACTATCCATAATATCATCAATCGAGATTGCATCTTTTTGAAGTTGTTGTAAAAGTTTCTGTTTTTCTGCATTTGCCTGCTGAACTTTAATAAACTGTAATTCTTGTTCCTGTTGGTTTTGCTCATATTCACTTTGAATTTCTTTTTGACGCTTGATCATTGCCTGCCGTCTATTCTCCAACTCTTGTTGTTGTTCTAGTTCGATTTTCTTTTGTTTTGCAGCCGCCTCTTTCTTTTGCAGTTCAAGCATTGACAACTCGTTCTCTTTTTCATTTCGTTTTTCATTTATTCTCGCCTTAATATCAGCAATTTCTTTTTCAAGATCATCATATTCTTTTCTACTATTTTCCAGTTTCTTCTGCTCATCTGACATTACAATACCAGCAAGAAATATATCATTATCTGAATCATCATAGCAACCGGGAATTTGCATATTTACTGTTTTCTCTTTAACAGCCACACGAACATCACGAATTATCTTGGAAAATGATTTTGGCTCTAATATTTTATCTGCCATTATAGGTGTAAACACTCCGTCTTGAGCTACAGCTCCTGCTTGAGCAGAATAAACAATAACGGAATTTTGAGGTTTATGTGTAATAGGCAAAAGACCTCGGCTTGCACTTCGTCCTTCACCTGACGGCAATGGATTATTTCGGCATGCATCAAGGATTACAATATTTATCTCGCCGCACATACTATCCATTACTTCATCAAGATTCAATGCTCTTGTATCTACACGACGTTCGTCAGGAATATCAGCATCTGTAGGGATTAGATAATTCTCACCTTTGACCTGTACAGCATGACCACCATAGTGGAAAAAAGCTATACCGCCTGATTGTTTTACTGTCTCTTCAAATATAAACAAAGCATCTTTCATTTGTTCCATTGAGAGATTCTGTTTAATAGTCACTTCAAATCCAAGTTGCCGCAAAGATTTTGCAAGCATATCTGCCTCTCCAACCGGATTGGCTAATCCCGCAAAATGCTTATACTCCCCATTCGCAATCAGCAATGCGTGACGAGGCTCTGCATATAATAATGAAGAAACAGTAAATGAAATGAATAGAAATAAATACAGACAAACGCTTTTTTGCATGGCTCGCTCCATGGGTAGACTCAATACAAGACTGCCCTACAGCAGAATGCTGAACCGGGCACAGTAATCCTATCCACCAACAATCACCAATGCCTCCATCCTGCTTACGGGCATTGTTTCCGACGGCAACAACCCATGGAATGAGGATGGTGGATAGAAATCACCTCAATCAGTGCAAAGGGTTCAGACTTCGCACCGATTCTTATATCTGTACTATAATTATACACCACACAGCGGATTTTGTCAAATTTATAGAGAAAATTTTGGGAATTTTATTAAAGCGTAATTATTTCTTTTGGTTTGTTTCATTTTATCGATTAATTATTAAACAATTCAGCATGAGTCCCCATACGAACCATTTCTAGTATTAACTCATTTTGACAAATACGATAAATAACAACCAAATCAGGATGCAAATGGAAATCCCGATGATTTTTCAATTTACCTTTCAATGGATGATCTTTGTATTTAACATCAAGAGGCTGCTGATTTCGCAAACGATTTACAAGTGTTTCAAATTCTGATAAATCATAACCGCTTTTTTGAGCTAATTTATAATCCTTCTTGAATTGTACTGTAAAGCGAAGATCAAGCATTCAATGCCGCCATAAAATCCGATGTATTGGTATAGACAGGACTTAAATTTTTACCGGATTCACTGTCTGCAATTACTTGCATAGTAAGTTCATTGGGGATTTCTTCTTCTGTCTCCATCTGAACATTTTGACATAACGGCAATAGACTTTGAATAATATTTAGAAATTGATAATCCACATTTCTTAATGTAATTGTCATCTTAAATCTCCTATATCAGATTTAGCCGAACGGCGAAATTTCTCATTCTACAAGGAAAATTTCGCCGTTCGGCTTAGTTGTATTATACCACAAAACAACATTTAGTCAAACAAAAAAAATGAATTTTGCTAAGGCAAAATTCGTTTTTCCAATTTATTTTTTAACCACCGTTCTAATCGATCCCATTTTAATTCGCTTCTCACGAGTGTCTTCCAGCAAGGAACGCAGGGCTTCGGCATTCTCACTGGCGATCGCCTGCTTGAACTCGTCCATCTTATGCTCGAAGTTTTCGATATGCTCGATGAGTTTGTCTTTATTGCTGATGAACAGCTCCGTCCACAGCGGTGCGTTGATCATCGCAATTCGCGTCAGATCCTCGAAACTGCCGCCGCCGAATGCCGTTATCTGCTCATCTTTGGCACTCTCGACCAACGCACTGGCGATGACATGGCAGAGCTGGCTGGTAAATCCTATCTTATAATCATGAATGTCACAAGTCGTCTCGGTAATCCGTGTAAATCCCATCTCGCGGATAAGACACCGCATCAATTCCAGATTTTCTTGTTTATTATAATTCTGCGGAATGAGAATGTAGTTATGATTGACGAAATACGCAGCCGAAGAGTTGATGTAGCCTTCCTTCTCACCGCCTGCCATCGGATGCCCGATGATGAAATCCACATCCTGTCTGAGAATGTCAGCAAGCACAGGCGGAAATATTCCTTTGACACCGCTTATGTCAGTCATAATCGAACCGGACTTAAACGACTCTCTGTGCTGCCGCATGAAGTCAAGTGTTGCATGCGGATAGAGACATATAAACAGGATGTCACATTCACAAAGCATTTCATCCACATTCTCAGACGAATACCCCTCGTCAATAACTCCTTCCGACAGTGCCTGCGACAAACTCGCCGCACTGCGGTTGCAGGCAAGTATCCGCCCTGTAGCATCATGACGGCTCAGTATATTCTGCCGTATAGCCTTGGCGATCGAGCCGCCCATTATACCCAGCCCGACAATTCCATAAGTAAGGGAACAAAGATCTTTCATAGATTACCTCAAGTTATTGTTTTCTCTTTGTATACTTACAAAAATATTGAAATTATAGTATTATCACATACTCTGTCTTTGAATCTTTTTGAAATAAACATACCGATTCTCAGGTTTGGCGATTACAATACCATCTTCAAGTGCAGCAGTAATCCATTCACGTTTTGCATCTTCAATATTTGCAACAGCATCTGTTACTGTCTCTCCGCACGAAATACATCCGGGCAACTCAGGGTAATAAGCAACAAACCCCGACTCTTCTGTATCAGGAATGATTTCAATTCTATAAGGCAGTTCCATATATTCATCTACAGTCATTATTACTCCTCCGCATTTCCACTGGTCTGTTCAGTCTCAATAATTTCACGCACCATTTTTACATAAACTGTTTTTATCGGTTCATGCTTCGGTATTGTAATTGGATTACAACCTTTTTTCCTGAATATATAATGACTGCTTCCACTTCGCGGTGCAGTCATAACATATCCATAATTTTGCAAGACTTTTTGCAGTTCTGCAAAACGCATATCTTTATTCAAAGATTTAATTTTTTCTAATAATTTATCCCAAGATGACATAATATTATTATAGCATAAAATCGGATTTAGTCAATAAAAAACGAATTTTATCAAGCAAAAAGCGTGGTAAAATTCGTTTTCTTATCTTAAAGTGAATTAATTCTTCCCGACATTAATATCCTGTTTCTTGGTCATTGTCGTCGTATAGCCGCCTTTGAGCCATTTAGCTTGGATCTGCAGCGTCATATTGTAATCGTTTTCATTAGACTTGGTGAATGTGTACTGACGCTTAGTCTCACCGCAGACGAACGATACTGCGATACCGTCGGCAGTCGGTACAACCGAGTAACTGTTGATCTTATTAAGCGAGAATGTGAAATAAACCTTGCCTGTTTTGGCATTCTGAACAGTCAGTGTTCCGTTCTCGTCGAATACCCATGCAGCGTTATACTTCTCATCGATCCACACGCCTTTCGGGAATGACGCAATAAGAGCGTTGAGTTCTTCCTCTGCAACACCTGCGGCAGTTTCAATAGCGGTATCTGCAATATCTTCGGCTGCAGCAGTGACATCACCCATATCCGGCAGTGAAGTTTCTGCAGTTTCTGTCTGCTCTTCTTCACCCGCATTATCATAAGGTTCTTCCGGATTATCTTCCTGCACTACAATCGGCTCAGGCTCTGTGGTCTCTTCTGCAGCTGTTTCGGTTACAGTCTCGGCAACTGCCTCTTCTGCGGTCGGTTCTGTTTCTTCTGCAGCAGCTTCTGGTTCTTCAGCCGGAGTATCCTCTGCAGCAGCAATATCTTCACCGTTTGCAGCAGGCTCTGCTTCTTCTTCGCCATTATCGCCTTCTGCAACGACAGGCTCTTCCGTATTCTCTGTAGGCTCTGCCACTTCAGCAGCCTCTTCAGCCGGAGCTTCTTCGGCAACGGTTTCACCTTCTGCGTTTTCTTCTGCTGCAGCATCTTCTGCTGCCTCATCATTCTGAGCTGCTTCCTGCTCTGCAGCGATTGCCTCATTCTGTGCTTCGACTTCTGCATCAGCCACTTCATCAGCGAAAGCTCCGAATGCCAAAGCACACACCATCAATAACGAAATCAAAAATTTTTTCATATAATACCCCTTGAGAAATGATAAATAATACAGTGGTATTTTACAAAAAAATTTGATTTTTGTCTATAAGATTATATATTTTTAAGATAAAAATTCCTTCAGCCTGATCGCATTCTGCACCCCATATCCCCGCGGATGGTTATTAAAAAAAACATCGACAGATTTGCTGTGCCCGGCAATAATGCGGATCTCGGATGCAAACAGTGCAAGTTCATCTTCGGTATACTGATAATCATATCGCTGACTGCCGTTTGAGCTGCTGTCACCGGCATACCACGCATCCGAGTTACGCCCATGCAGTCTCAGATACATTCGCTCCATACCCGCAGAATGCTGCACCCGTTCTGTTATACTATTGTCATATAATAATGACGGCAGCGACGGCAGCCGCGGCATATCACAGAATACAAATGAAGCATTACGCTCGGCAAGTCCCTCAAATACAGAATATCTTATCCATTCTTTGTGGCGAAACTCCACTGCAAGCGGATAATCTCCAAAAACTTTAAGCAATTCCGCCAGATAAAGCCTGTTATCAGGAGTCCTGTGAAATGACTGCGGCAGCTGGAAGAGGATATTGCCAAGCAGCCCTCTGTCATGCAGCGGCTTCACCGCCTCAATAAATGACTGAGCCTCATCTTTCCAATTTGCCGGGATCTCATGTGTGAGCAGACGGTTGGCTTTGACGCTAAAGCGAAGTCTGTCCCCGCTGCGGTTGGCTAAACTCATCATCTGCCGGCTCGTCGGCATCCGATAAAATGTGCCATTCAGCTCAACGGCATTAAATACATCAGCATAATACGCAAGATAGTCCTTACGCTTAAGATTATCAGGATAAAATACGCCTGCCCATTCCGGATAATCATAACCGCTCGTGCCGATATACAACTGTGACATTATTTTAAGAACTTCTTGACCAGATTAAGAGACTGCTCCGTATACGGCGGATAACGCATCGGCAGATCCATCTTAGTGGACTTGTTCAGCACAGACTTATCGCATGTGAAACAGTCAAAGCTCGCTTTGCCGTGATATCTGCCCATACCGCTGTTGCCGATACCGCCGAAAGGCAAAGTATCGCTGGCAAGATGCACAATTGTGTCATTGACACAGCCGCCGCCGAACGGAACATTATTCATAATGCGGTTAATCACATCTTTATCCTCGGCAAACAGATACAATGCCAGAGGACGCGGACGGCTGCAGACGAACTCTGCAACTTCATCCATATCGTCATACACCATAACCGGGAGTATAGGGCCGAATATCTCCGACTGCATTATCTCGTCAGACTCTGCGGCAGGATATATCAGCGTAGGCTTGATCATTCTCTGGCTTGCATCGCATTCTCCGCCGTAATATATCGGCGAATGCTTAAGCAGATTCTCCAAACGCTTATAATGCTTGTCATTAATGATATGAGTCATACCGCTGTAGTCCGGCTCTCCGCCATTCTGCGAAGGATAGAGGACATGCAGCTGTTCGATACATTTCTTTAGAAATACTTCCGCATTCCGCCGTGACACAAATACATAATCAGGTGCAACACATGTCTGACCGGCATTAACTGTCTTGCCCCACATCAGCCGCTTAGCAGCCAAATCCATATCAGCCGAGTCATCTATAATCGCCGGACTCTTACCGCCCAACTCCAGCACAACAGGAGTAAGATTGGCAGCAGCGGCAGCCATAACTTCCTTGCCGACAGCCGGACTGCCGGTAAAAAATATCAGATCAAAGTGCTGCTTCAGCAGATCCTGATTCTCCGCTCTGCCGCCCTGAATAACCGTGACATACTCAGGCTCGAATGTGTCTTTAATCAGCTCTGCAATTGTTGCCGATACTGATGCGGAATACGCCGACGGCTTAATCACCGCAGTATTGCCTCCGGCGATCGCTCCGACAAGCGGTGTCAAAGTAAGATTAACAGGATAATTCCACGGCGACATGATAAGCACCGTTCCGAACGGTTCATGATATATGATACTCTTAGCAGGGAACTGATGTATAGGAGTCTTTACTTTCGTCGGTCTGGCATACTTTTTGACATGATTAATCATAAATGTCAGCTCCGACAAAACCATCCCGATCTCAGTTGTAAATGCCTCGAACTGCGACTTATGCAGATCTGTATTTAAAGCTTCGATAATGCGTGACTCATATTTAATTATATTCTGTTTGAGCAGTTTCAGCTGCTCCACCCGAAATCTCACATCCCTTGTTCGATTGGTCAGATAAAACTCTCTCTGTTTAGTTACAATGTCTGAAATTATTGCCATAATATTATCCTAAATTCAGCCGTGCACTTTGCCAGCCTTTGGCTGACAAAGTGCACGGCTAATTATGCATTATGAATTATGCATTATGCATTACATCTGCGGTGGCACTGGTGGAACCGGCGGTGGCGGTGGAACTGCTCCGAAGAGCTGAGACAACTCAGGCACAGTGCCTGCTGCAGCCCAATTAGCCATACCGTCTTTCCATACAAGTGTCTGGCGATTAAACTGACCGCTTGCTATCATCTGCTGCAGTGCTCCAATCTCGAACGGACCTGACTGAGCACCATTAATCACTGCATGGAACTTAACCGCACCCGGCATCGGCGGCGGCATTGCTCCGCCCTGATTATACTGAGGAGGCTGCTGCTGATAGCCGTTATTCATCATGCCGCCCATCATATTGCCCATCATCTGCCCCATAGCCATACCCATACCGGCATCAGCGAATCCGCCGCCCATGCCGCCCTGCTTATTGGCAAAGTCCTTAATACTGTCAGCCATCTGGAACTGTGCATACTGCTGTGTATTGCCGATGATACCCATCTGAGTTTTCTTGTCGAGCATCTTCTCCACTTCTTCCGGCAGAGACAGATTCTCAATACAGAACTGAGTAATGTCGATACCCATATCGCCGAACTTAGATCGCAGCTTCTTCAGTGTGCCTTCGCCCAGCTCGTCGTAATTCATAGCCAGATCAAGTGCAGGTATCTTCGACTCTGCGATATAATCTGTCAGACCGGAAAGAATCAATCTCTTGATATGTCCTGTCAGATCTTCTGTCTTAAAGTTAGCATTCGTGCCGAATACATCTTTGAGGAACTTCACGGGATCTGTTACGCGGAATGCGTAATTACCGAAACCTCGCAGACGAATAGCACCGAACTCAGCATCGCGCATCATTATCGGATTGCTCGTTCCCCATTTCTGATCGAGGAACTGCTTCGTATTGACGAAATAAACATCGCACTTAAACGGCGAGTCAAATCCGTACTTCCAAGACTTCAATGAAGTAATGATCGGCATATTTCTTGTGACCAATTCATGACGGCCCGGACCGTAAACTTCACCAAACTCACCTTCCAGCAGGAATACAGCACTCTGCGACTCACGCACAATCAACTGAGCACCGTTTTTAATCTCATCTTTATTATTTGGATTCTGGAATTTCCAAACCATTGTATTCTGGCTGTTGTCAGTCCATTCGATTACATCGATTAACTGACCCTTAATCGCACTAAATAAACCCATAAGTTTTACTCCGAATTAGTATTTTTTTATATTTTATTGTATTTTGGAAGAAAATTCAATAAAAAATGTGAAAATAATATAAAATTAATAAATACCAACAAAAAAAGTCATCATTTTTTATCATAAATGATGACTTTTTTTGTTGGTATTTACACATTCACGGCGTGAAATCTGATTATTTCAGATATTTATCAAGGATTGCCTGATATTTGCCGTCAGCTTTGATATTTGCCAGACCTTTGTTAAACATCTCGATCAAAACACTGTTGGCAGGATTCATAATTACAAATCCATACGGAGCACCTTCACTCTCCATACCATCCGGGATCTTAAGAGCAAGACCGGCATGTTTAATAGAATCAGCCATAATAGGAGTATCTTCACAACATGCGGCACTATTGCCGGAGATGACATCTTCATACATTGCAGGTGAGTCTTCAAATACACTGACTGTAAAACCGTATTTGTCTTTGAGCGAGTTAGCGAAATCCGCTCCGGCAGTTCCGTATTTAACGGCAACATTCTTACCGGCAAGGTCTTCAAACTTAGAGATCGAGCTGTCCGCAGCAACAACAAATGTCTGCGTCGCATTAAAATACCCGTCAGAAAAAATCCATCCTGCATCAATGCGTGACTGTTTGATCGTAGCACCGGCGATAAGTGCATCTGCCCGTCCAACCTGCACAGCTCCAACGCCGGCATCCCAACCAAGACTCTGCAGTGTATATCGGAATCCCTGATCTTCTGCTATCGCAGCAAGTATATCGACATCAATGCCGACAAAATTATTATCTGCATCAGTATATTCAAATGGTCTGAATACCGTATCTGTCGCAATGATCCAAACTTTGGCTGATTCGCTTTTCTTGCAGGAACTGAACGAAAAAAGCGTTACGAAAGCAATTAATAAAGTCAGGATTTTTTTCATATTTTGCTCCATATATTTTTTTATTATTTTATAACTTTAGACAGTTTCTGTCAATCAGAAAAAGCATAATAATATTACTATTTATTATAATGTGATTACACATTCACATCAAATCCGTTATCTTTAAGCATCGCCATATCAGTGTCGATAGTGCTGCCGGTCGTAGTCAGCATATCGCCTGTTATAGCGGAGTTCGCTCCGGACAAGAATGCTGCCGCTCCGGCATTATCGATGATACATCTGCCTGCCGCCATCCTGACATCGGCAGTCGGTGCAACGAATCGGAACATCGCCACAGTCCTAAGAATGTCATCGGCGGATAACTGCTCCTGATGCTCCAGCGGAGTTCCAGGTATCGGAGTCAGTGCATTGAGAGGGATAGAGTCCACACCAAGCTCGGCGAGACTCACAGCCATATCAAATCTATCCTCCCAAGTCTCACCCATGCCGATGATACCTCCGGAGCAAATGCTTAACCCGTGAGACCGGGCCTGCTTTAATCGCTTGATCTTGTCTTCGTAGGTATGCGTCGTGCAGATATTGGGGAAGTTGCGTTTCGAGGTCTCTATGTTGCAGTGATAGCGGGTAACGCCGCTGTCCTTGAGCTGAGCAAACTGTTCATCGGTGAGCAGTCCCATCGATGCACACAGTCCGAGATTAGTCTCATTGTGCAGAGTGCGGTAAGCGGTCAAAGCCTTCTCAAAGTCATCTCCTGTCAGAGCACGCCCTGCCGTTACGATAGCGAAACGATGCACGCCTTTTGACGCATTGTATTTGCCTTCCTTTATAATGACATCAGGATCTAAGAACGGATATTCTTTGACTCCTGTCTTGTTATGAGCAGATTGTGCACAGTATCGGCAGTTCTCCGAGCACTTACCGCTCTTGCCGTTTATTATGCTGCACAGCCCGACATTGTTGCCTTTCAGCGACTGCCTTATCCTGTCTGCCGCTTCGCACAATTGAGACAGCTCACTGTCGAAAAATATCTGCGGAACCTTTGTACCGTCCGGCAGATCCGTATCACGCATTATGCGGTATCCGTTTATGATATTGTCTGCTAATTCTGAAATGTTCATACTTACCTCCCCAATCGTATTATAGCACTAACTTTGGATTTTTTCAATTATTTCTTGACTAAAATACTTTTTTTATGTAAACTCTAATCGAATAAAAACTTGTGCAATATCGGTCTAGACCCCGACACTGCACACAGACATTTTTCATAGACACTCTCATAATGGGTATTCCTCGTGAACTCCCCGTATCAAAGATGGGAGAGATGAGTTTTTTGTCTATGGAATGTGTCTGTCCGGTCTAGCTTCTTTGATGCGGGCGTTTTTGTTTAATACATAGACGGAGGTTCTTGCTTATGAGAACAAATATTTCTTCATAATTTCATATTTTTTCGGTTATTCAATTGTGGTATTCTAATTTACAAATGCGGATGGGATCGTGCCTCGGTCGGCATCATGCCGTCGGGAATGTTATACTCATTCGTAAAAAACACTTTTTACAGGAGATATTTATTTATGAACAAAAAAACATTGTATGCAGTCATTATGATCATGGCTGTAGTTATAAGCGTATCGGCACAGGGACAGACGCGTATTGCAGTGCTGCCGTTTTCATCGGAAGAGAAGATCAGCCCAGCTGTGCTGACATATCTGACTGAAGTTTTTACAGTTGAGATGGTTAATTCCAATAATTTCGTTGTTGTAGAGCGAAGCAAACTTGATGCCGCTCTGAAAGAGATGAAATTCCAACGGGGTGAACTGTTTGATGAAGGATCAGCTGTCGAGTTAGGTAAAATGTCAGGTGCGGAAATGGTATTCTTCGGAACTATTTTCAGATTCGGCAACAAGAATGTCATATCTGTCAAAGGAATGGACATCAAAACTGCAACGCTCAAATATGCCAAACAGGCAAACGGCGACACAGACATCAAACTTGAAGCCGCTATAAAGACGATCGCCGCTCAGATCACTAAAGATGAACACGGCGTGGCTGCAGGATCGGAAGAGGATGCTTACGATGACGACTATCGCCCGACTCGCAGCCGCAGCAGTAAGAGAGGCAGAATGACGAGAAAGGAAGAGATATTCCGAGACACATATATCATCGACAAATGGGGCATTGATCCTGACAGTGAAGATGATATGCGATATTATTACAAAAAGCATGTCGGAGGAGGTATTGCGTTGGCAGTTGTTGGAGGAACTTTTGCATTTTCTGGAATTGTATGTGAAATGATGTGGATGGGAATATCATATGTAGCGGGAATTGCAGGTATTCCTTTGTTAATAACAGGATGTATCATAGCTCCATTTTGTTCCATTCCGTTTTGTTTTGCATCTAGGATTGCATCTGTTTACCGCAAGACTACAGGTCAGAGGCTTGCTTTCTTCGAGCGGTCATCTATCGGCGGCGGATACGATTGGGAGAAAAAAGAAGTTACTATCGCGATGGCGATAAAGCTGTAAGATACGATCAAAAAGGTGTGCGAAAGCACACCTTTTTGATCGGTTTAACATTCCCGAACGGGAAAATTTATCTTTAATATTATAAAATTTCTCTTGATTTTCCCGAACGGGAATGTTATAATATATTTATGAAGATACAGGATTCTATTTCTATCGGACAGATAATTAAACAGCGGCGTATCAGTTTGGGGTTGACACAGGAAGAGACAGCACAAATGTGTCATGTCGGGAAGCGTTTCTTATCGGAATTAGAGAACGGCAAAGCTACTTTGCAGTTAAACAAAGTTTTGCAATGTATCGAAATGCTTGGCATTAATCTTTATGCCGTCAATCGCGAGGATGAAAGATGACGCTGAATGTTTATTTTGGTCAAAAATTAGCAGGGCGGCTTTTTTCTACAGATAACCGCGGAGTTATATTTCAGTATGATGAAACATATTTGTCGGATCCGCAGTCAAAACCTCTCTCATTATCATTGCCGCTGCAGAAGGCGGAGTATTCTCAGGCAAAATGCCTGCCTTTTTTCGCAGGACTGCTTCCTGAAGGAGAATCCCGCCGAAAAATTGCTCAATATTTCCAAGTTTCTGAGAACAGCACGATAAAATTATTGGAGATATTAGGCGGAGAATGTGCCGGTTTGATCTCTGTTGTATCAGAAGATGAAGATGCGGCTGCCCCCAATAACTACCGAATTAATGAATCAAATTATCAGGTCCTGTCTGAGAATGATCTGGAGCTTATGATTAAGCAGCTGCCTCAGAAGCCGCTTATTAAATCAAACAACAAATTGCGGCTGTCGTTAGCCGGAGCACAGGAAAAAATCGCTTTGGCAAGATTTGATAACAAATGGCATTTACCGATTAACGGTGCTCCTTCTACGCATATTCTTAAACCGACTCGCGACGGAGAACTCAGCTCTCTTGCTCAGAATGAATATATCTGTATGAGATTGGCGAAGATGCTCGGATTGCCTGTTCCTGATATTGATCTAATCAATATTGCCGACAAAGACATATTCGTTGTAAGCCGCTATGACCGCATACAGACTGATACCGAGATTATGCGACTGCATCAGGAAGACTTTTGTCAGGCTTTAGGTGTGATGAATGATCTCAAATATGAAAATGACGGCGGTCCGAGTATTGCCGATATTTACAGCTGCATTCGTGCTAATATGACAATCCCGATTATTGATTGCCGGCAATTTTTACGGCAGATTATTTTCAATTTTCTCATTGGCAACTGTGATGCACACAGTAAGAACTACTCTGTTTTATATGATAAGAAGACAAAATTAGCTCCGCTGTATGATGCCGTTTCAACGGCGATCTATCCTGATCTAACGAGCAAATTGTCTATGAAGATCGGCAACCATTATGAATTGGATAAGATTGATAAAGAAGATTTTATTTTAATGTCGCAGAAGATTGACATTGCTCCGAATGTAATATTTGATATAGCAGCAGATCTCGGCAAACATTTTGAGCAGGCGGTCACATCATTGCAGAATGATGATAAAGCGGATAATAATTTGCTGGATAAAATTTGCAGCGGCATTTCATCACGGCTTAATGTCATCTAAAAAGCAAGCTATTTTCACATTCTGCGAAACGACTCATTTTTTTTCCTCTTTTTTTAAAGTTTTTCATATAATTGAGTCGATTATTGACAAAAAGGGAATTTTATTATAAAACTAATTAATCACACGGAGGACATAATGGCTTTAGCAGATGATTATGAATTCGGACTGCTCGTCAATGATGCTGTCGATGCAGTTATTGCAGAACTGGACTATCAGTTGTCACTTGAAGAGAATGCCGACGCCTGCCGATGTCACGACTGCGTGCTTGATATGGCTGCATTGGCTCTGAATAATGTCAAACCGGCATATCGGTCTTCGCTTGTAGGCGTGATCTATGCACAGAAACTATACAATGAGGATGAGACCAAGAATCAGATCGAAGAGGCTGTCAGACAGGCTATAGAGAAAGTCAAGACTAATCCGCTTCATTCGGAGTAAAAATACGCTTAAATCGGAATACAAATGAATGCATTGAATAAAACGGGAAATTTCTTTTTGCTGCTGATGATACTATGCTGCATCGGATGCAAGTCTGCTCATGATATACGAGAAGACTTCGCCGACTTGTCAGTTAAAGTCAATGTCGTTATCGAGGTTAAGCTCACTCTGCGGACAGAGGATGTCCTGCCGGATAAGTTCTTCCTGCAGGATACACACACATACCGCCTGTATGAAATGACTTGGGATGAGAAAAATCTCTTCTATTATCAGGGACTGCCGGCAGGTGTATATCGTGCCGGATTTTGGCTGGCGGAGCATAAGACCGGCAAGCCGGAGTTCAAAGCGACAGGATTCTCGGATGTGATCATATCTATCCCGTTCGACAAAGACGCTAAGGTCAATATCTCATTAGGCTGTCTGCGTCAGCAGTGCAATATATCCAGCCTGAAAGTTAAACCAGGCAGCGTATCTCTTACTCCCAAGACACTCGTCTCCAAAACATTGGGCGAATGTCCGAGCCTGCCGGCAGAGCGAATACAGGTCAAGGATCTGACCAAGTCTGTCATCTATGCAAAGTTTGGTGCAGGAAGTGCAGAATATTACGATGATAATTATGCTATACTTGAGAAGTATCTGACAGATGCGGCATTCTACGAAAAAGACATGACTGAGAAATATAACCGTGTCATCGACAGACAATACAAGCAGCGCGGAGCAGACTCAGCCTTAGAACTGATTGACGGATTCTTAGCGGACAGATACAGCGAACATATCATAGTGAAGAAAGCAGAGATCCTCTACAACGAAGGCAGACTCGCAGAATGTGAAGAGATATTCAATAAAATGGCCGAAGCAAATCCGAATTTCCCGGAGCATTTCGCTCTGGAAGGACTGAAAGCCGCAGAAGCAGGCAAGACAGACAAAGCTCAGACAATGTTCTATAAGGCAGTGTCGCTTGGATCCGGTTGGGGCCGGATGTATGACGAGTTTGCCAGACTTGTGCTGCAGCAGGATAATCTGCCGACTGCAAAATTATTAAGCGATTATGCTTTACAAATCGAGTCAAATAATATAAAATTATTGGAAACGAATCTGGAAATAAGCCGCCGACTTGGCGACAGCAAGCGTGCAGCAAAGCTCACGGCTGCGATAAAGCAGCTCTCACAGGAGGACGATAATGCAAAGAAATAAAGCGATCTTAGGCAGTGATGCCGGAATGCTCAAACCGATTCTTGATGCCATTGAGGACTTCAACGAAGATACCGAATCATTAGAACAGTTTTACCGCATTATCGACAAGTTCTGTGTGCAGTGGTTTGGCAAACCGGCGTTAGTCGCAGACTTCGACACGATAGACCTGCTGCTGATACAGGATATGCTCGGAGAATATCTCGCATTCGAGGGCAATAATAAAAAGATCGCATTATGGCTGCTGTCGATCAACCGTGTCTGCTATAACTTCACTGCCGATCTGTCTGAGCCTGCTGCCGAGATAGAGCAGCTGCGTGACGAATATGATGAAGAACCGGATACATCCCTTATCGATCCGATCATCTCTAATCTGAAACAGCTGGAAGCTCAGCATCTAAATGCCGGTATAAACAACATAGGCAGAGAAGACTCTATCGGTAACTTCCTGCAATGGGTAGGCTTGTATGCGACTTTCATATATCCTTCACTTGACAATAAGGCAGACTTCTTCGACAAGAGTGTGCTTAAAGCGATGAATTATCTGATGGCGGAGTTTATCAAACAGAAATCCAACGATAAGCGGCTGGCATTCCTCATCATGGCGATAATGGAAGCATGCAAGCAATACTCCGTCGCCAATATCGCTGTCAATCCGCAGATCGTAGATGATTATGCCAAGAATGTGGAAGGAGAAGTGGTATTTGCAGGAACTGAGGAAGATCTTGTTCAGCAGTTGCTGTCCAGCCTTCATAATGAGACCGTTCGCCAGCGCAAAGAGCATCCGACACATTCTGTGCAAACTGAGGCAGCTGACAAGACTCAGGCTGCGAAGACCAATAAATCGGATGACAGCAAAGCAGCTCCCAAGCGAACAGAGACTGCCTCGGCAGGTGCTAATCCCAAAGGCAAAGGGCTGCTCTCCGAGCCGTTCTCCAAAGATCAGTTTGATGAGTTCATAAACAGCCTTAACGATGACCCGGTAGAATGCGTCTCGGTATTCAACCGATTCTCGAGTGATATGGCATCACAGTTTGTGAAATTAGACACCGGCAAGCAGTTTATATTCCTGCAAACACTGTCTCGCTATCGCAAAGACTGCCGCAGCAGTTTAGACAATGATGTCTGGGAGAGTCTAAAGAAGTCAGTATCTCTGCTGTCGCCCAAGACGATCGAATGGCTGCATACAGAATTGGAGCGGCTTGCCGAACGCAAAGACTTATATATCGAATATATCCTGCAGAAGATCCGCAGTGAATCTGAAACAACGAAGTCTAACACCGCTAAACTCTTCGTAATGCTGTATCTCATTAAGAAATTGGAGCTGCTCTAATGAATGGGTATCACATTCTGAATAAATGTCTCTGCATTGCTGCCACATTTTATCTTATAATATCTGTCTGCTCATGTGAGTCATCATACAGATCCGGCAATGCGGATATTGACAACATACTGAATAATCTCGTCACAGGTGAAAAAACCGAAGCGGCACTCGCCGACATTCGGGAGCTTGACCTGTCAGGACTGAATATCGACAGCCTGCCGCCGCTCTTGGCACACTGCACAGGTCTGGTAAGCATAGATCTGTCACATAATGCTTTCACGGCGATAGATCTGACTAAATACGAGAAACTTGCCCGTATCGATATATCACACAACAAACTGGAGCATTTGTCGGAAGACTTTATGACTGCTGACAGCCTCAAAAATATCCGCATATTGAATCTGACAGGCAACCGCATTGCATCGATACCGCCTGTGCTGACTAAGATGACAGGACTGCAGGAACTGTATCTCGGATATAACAAACTCTCTGCTGTCGGGCGAGAACTGAATACTCTGAAACAGCTGCGGATAGCCAACTTCGGCAGCAATGAGATCAAGCGATTCGATATGACCAACCGCAATATCCAGATCCTTAATATCGAGCATAATCAGCTGCGTGACATACCGGAGCAGATATTGACCAACAGACTGCTGTCTCTTTATGCCGGATATAACTCATTCCGCAAGATCCCTGACAGTATTGTCCGCTGCACTGCACTCACCTCACTGCGGCTTGAAGGCAACGATATTTGGTATTTTCCACCGGAGATGCAGCTCATGGTCGGACTGAAACTCCTCAACCTGTCTGCATGCAATATCAGCTTTATCCCGGCTGCGATATGTGTGATGCCTAATCTGGAGACTCTGTATCTGTCAGACAATAAACTGACGACTATACCGAGTGCCCTCTCAGGACTCACTTCACTCAAAGCATTATACCTTGACAATAATGCGTATACTTCATTCCAATATAATATGAAATATATCGTGCCTTCGCTGCGTAAACTCTCGCTTAAAGGCAACCGCATCACAGATCTGCCGTCATATATCTGGGAAGACACCAACCTCACTCGGCTTGACCTGACTGATAATCCGCTTGATCCTGCAGTGATCCAAAGTCCGAAAGTTACATTCGGTCAGTCTCTTCTGCCTGAGTTCGACGGAACCGACGATGTAGTAAAGTTATAAAATCATTAAAGAAAAAAGATGTCTCATATATGAGACATCTTTTTTTATCATTATTTACTGCCGCTTTTTGATCATCTCCGACAAAAATTGTGTAAAAATTACCCGATTTTACGGGTGTTCTCACCTACTGTGTAAAAATTACCCAATATGTGGCATTCCGGCTCAATGCAGCGGTAAGCGTTATAACACTGTAAAATGTTATTACAAAATAAATTACAATGCTCAATAATAATTGGCACGCAGTATGCTTATAATAAGCATAATAATCCTTATCCAATAAAAAACGGAGGACTCGAATATGAAAAAATTAGTGCATAACAAGAGAGAAACAGAAGAGATGAGTTCTTATAAATATTACTATAATCAGATAGCAAATATACCGATGTTAAACCACGAAGAAGAGCGTGCTCTGTTAATCAAAGCAAAGCAGGGCGATATTGCTGCCCGCAACAAGATCGTAATGGCTAATCAGAGATTCGTTATAAAGATCGCTAAGCAATATGCCAATCGGGGCATCCCGTTTGAAGATCTGATCAGCGAGGGCAACATCGGACTGATACATGCAGTAGAGAAGTTTGATCTGAGCAAAGACTGCCACTTCCTCACTTATGCAGTATGGTGGATTAGACAAGCGATTAAGCTGACATTCTCACAGAAGAGTCGTCTGATCCGTCTGCCGGCACACAAAAGTGATCAGGCATGCAAGATTGAGAGAGCGTATGAGCAGATCCACTCCGAAGGCAAAGTGCCGACTGTAGCACGCATTGCCGATAAAGTCGGGATCAAAGACAAAGAGGTCGCATTCCTGCTCAATACGATCAAGACTCCGATCGCCATCGATGCCAAGATCGGCAATGCTGCAGACAAAGACAGTCGCTGTCTCGATGAAGTGATCGCTGACAATCAGACTGTGACTCCGGAGGACAATGCGATGGAGCAAAATCTGAGCGAACTTATCCACCGCATACTCAATGACCTCACACCGGGTGAGCGTGAAGTCGTCATCAAGCGATACGGTTTGGACAACGGCGGCGAGAGATCACTGCGGGATGTAGGTCGTGATATGGGTGTAACAAAAGAGCGTGTCCGCCAGATCCAGACCAAAGCGATCCGCAAGTTCCGCATGAAGAGCCGACAGGTTCTCCTGCAGGATTTCGCATAACCCTACAGGTCAGCAGCTGCTGATCCATGATTTAGCAAAGTTTGTTTTATTCATATTAATTCTTCCTTTATCCATGAGCCGTCTGCCCGATACTCCAGGGCAGGCGGCTTTTTTTGTAATGCAGCATCAGATAATAACACAAACCCCGATACTTTTGTATCGGGGTTTGTGTTATTATAATTATCTTAATCAAAATGCCATCACGGCACGAACTTTAGCACTCTGTCTCGTTTTTAGCTCAGTGCCTTTTCCACCACCCTGCAAATAATATGCGTATTTATGTGATTGAGATGCGTCAGTAGTAGACGACCAATAATTGCCGTAAAATTCGGCAGCTGATATTCCGGCATTATGCAATAATGTCAAGACAGGATTTATCGTATCGTCAACATTATAAATCGCAATCAGCTCATTAATAGCAGGCAGATACCAGCCGTCTCCGCAACCGTATACCCAATGAAACGGCCAATAAGCAACTGATGTGGGAACTTTGCTCGTATTGACCGAACCGTCATCCTCATTAGTACATGCGATTGTGTCAGAAGAGCCGGCCCAAGCACAGGAATCTTCTTGATCGGGATAGATAATCTTCACCTTAGTTCCGACTGCAAACACAACACCCAACACCGTCTTGTCTGACAGATATTTGTCGCTGTAGATCTTGCTGCCGCCGTTATCATAGCAGATATGCCCGACAGCAGGTGTCGATGTCTGCCATAACGCATACAGTCTGACAGTTCCATTAGCTTTATCTGTCAGATTGGACACACTCTGCCGATCCTGATATAATGTGCCTCCGCCGTCAGATGATGTATCCCATCCATAGAATGTCCAACCCGATCTGGTAAAAGCATTCGCAGACAGCTGTGCCGCCTCACCGTAAACCATATCCTGATTACTCATACTGCCGGTTCCGCCGTTAGCATTGAAGACAACAGTATAAGGCAAAGTCCACTGTGCAGCAAATGCCTGACTACTCTCACCAAATGTTGTTGGCCGCCCGTCAACCGCTCCGTTCCAGCCGGCGAAAGTCCAGCCTGCCCTAGTCGGATCGGCAGGCACGCTCACAGCCTCACCGTAATATCCGCTGACTGTCTTAGGCAAATCGGTGTCATCATCCCACTTACCGCCATACAGGAGGAATGTGTAGCTAATCAAGTTATGTGTCCAATGAGCATAAAGTTCTGTATCATCATTGGTAGTCCACGATGTTATCTCCTCGCCTCCGTCAGCGGCTGTCCACCATCCGTCGAATGTCCAGCCCGTCTCACTCGGAGTCGGCAGAGCAGGATAGTCCCCCGCATCGAATGTGAGGTCCTCTGTATTCGGATGAAGCTCATCGTGCAGTGTAATCACATAGAAGGCTTTGTCTTTCCACTGTGCTGTCAGCGTTATCGTCTGATCCTTCTCGGCAAGTCCACGAACAGTTGCCATATTATCATAAAATGAACCTTTACCGTCGGACCATTTCTCGAAGATCTTACCTAACGGTGCTTTGAATGCACACTTCGGCAGAACATAGTCCTCATCGACGACAACCGTTACACTGTCCATCGTAAGAGTGCCGCCGTTTGCAGCGAACGCAATCGTATAAGTATCAGCCTCTTCCCAGATCGCATACAGCGTCACACTGCCGCCATTAATCGCAGTGAGATTTTTCACTGTTTGTTCATTGGTATATTTTGCCGACGATGCACCTTTGTCAGTATGCCAGCCGAGGAAACGATGCCCTGTCAGCGAGTAACCGTTGGCAGTCAGTGCCGTCTCTGTATCATAAGTCATATTCTGAGCCGCCATAGTGCCGACCGCATCTTCGGCATTCTTGTTGAATGTTACGGCATACTCATTGGCTGTCCACTTAGCCCACAGCTCAATGTCATCGTCTTTATCTCCGGCACTCCACCCTGTGATCGCAGAGCCGGTACAAGTCTCATTGTCATACCACCCGCCGAATGTGTAGCCCGTGATGCCGGCAAGACCTGTAAGAGTTACATTATCAGTCTTAAGGAATGTTGTCGGATTGTCGGAGTTATCCGCATTCTTCGGATCGTGATATGTGATATACAAGTCAGTCTTAACCTTCCACTGTGCATACAGAGTCACTATACTGCCGGCAGCAGTCGCCAGATTGGTCATTGACTGCTCGTCGGTATATGACTTGCCCGTTCCGTCGGCATTGGTTGTCCACTTATCAAACCGCTTGCCTGTCGGTGCTTTGAAAGTGCATTTCGGCAGCTGATATGACTTACCGACAGCGAATGTCGATCTCGTCATGCTGCCGCCTGTGCCGCCGTTTATGTTATACTCTACATAATAGAATACAGCTGCCGGCTCTTTGAATATCGCATACAACACTGTAACAGAGTTCTTCTTCTGTTTTGGGAAAACATCTCCTGCTTTGTAATGAGTATCTATTCCATCAGGCGAGATATTCCATTCTATGAAAGGTCTGCCGTCAGGGATCTCAAACCTGATACGGTCATCGGTGCAGTCCGGCAAAGTAAAGTTCTGCGTCGTCGGCACTGCTATATCGACGCTTGCATCGGTGAGAGTATTATAGAATACAATGTGATAATACGATGTCTGCATCGTTGACGAGACAGGCTCGGACTCACCGGTCTCCGTCTGACAGCCTATTAACAGCACGATGAAGATATATATTACTAATGATACAATTTGTTTCATTTTTACGCTCCTATATCATAAAAAAATGACATAAAATTGTAAAAAAGAAAAACGATTTTGTCAAGAGAATTTTTTGGAAAAAGGATGAGATTTTCTTACGAAAATCTCATCCTTTTTGTTATCACTCGTCTTGTTCAGATTGTTTTTCTTTCTGATCGGCTTTTCGCTCAGCTAATGCTTCGGCGGCATCGTGTGATGACGGCAGGAATCGCCCTGCAGAACTGTAGTGCCGCCGCCAATATGGCTCATCAAGGGCACTGACTATAACTCCCGTGCTTGGACCTTCGCTGGCAGCATTGATGAACAGCTCCCGTCCGTGCATCGGTCCTTCGCCCTGATAGCGGCCGAGATATATGCCGACATGGTTGACTTTGCCAAAGCTGCGGAAGAATACAAGATCGCCCGGCTCAAGCTCATTCGTCGGAATGCGGACAGTCGCCGTATACATCTGTCGGGCAGTGCGCGGCAGCTGCACACCGATACTGTTCTTCGCTGCATAACCGACGAATCCCGAACAGTCAAGCCCCGGCTGAGGAGTTGTGCCGCCCCATACATACGGGATGCCACGGAGAGTCATACTGTAATTGATGAAATTCTGTCGCAGTGACGATGATTGAGTAATGTTCATATTATCATAGACTGCGATATTGGACTTCTTCTCCGCTTCGCCGCCTTCTTTCTTAGGTGTATATGTTTTAGGCACATATCTGCCGGCAGGCGGCTTAATGCCGATCTTACGCATAGTTCTGACGAAACCAATCTTAGCCTTGCTGATAAATGTCGAAGCCTGCTTAACTGCATTCTGCGACGCATCATGCAGAGTCTTGGCAGTGCCGCTCTTGACTTGTCCGCCGCTTATCTGCCTGTCTGTATTCTCGAACTTACCCCGGACAGCAGGTATCACTTTTGCTGCCATATCCATTACGAAGGTCTTGCCCGTCACCCATAAGCCGCCGACATCAACATGCAGGACATGCACCACCACATACGCCGCGATCAAAATAATAACGATAAGTTTCAGCTTTTGTTTCATAATGACACCTCACCGTAATATGCAGAAAAAACAATTACATCTTAATCTCAATGCCGCACATCGGGCATTTCACTATCACATTCATCCTGCCCTGCACAATATTGCCGCAGTGAGGACAGTTTATCGTTCGCAAGTCTACGGAGCGGTCAATATCGACATCACGGCAGACGATTTTATTGCGATCCTGCTGGTCAAATCGGCAGTTTATCAGAATGTTTTTCTTCATTAGGTATTCTACTGTCTTCTGAATATTACCGTTGTAATTCAGAGCATTTGCCAGCTCCTGCATTGTAATAATGCCGTTGTCGTCATTCCGCAGAGCATCATCAAGCCGCAAAGCCATCGACAGCCGTCTGCGATTGTTTACAGTGCAGAATAGCAAATATCCGGCCAGTGCCAAACAGACAATCACAATAGCGACAAAATCCAATTCTTTGAGAAATTCTTTTTCGATAATGCTGCCAAACAATGCCATTCCAAATAAAAATGTAAAAAAACCGTGAAAAATTATCCAAAATAATGTCTGCATCTTAACAAAATTGAGTCTTGTTGTATTGATAAACATTTGTGCCGCCTTTTTCATTTATTATATCATTTCTCTAAAATTCGTCAAGAAGAATGAAGATTTTTTGAAAATATTATTTGCTAATATTCAAATTTAATGATAATATAGGTTAAGAGCAAATGGTTGTGACGGAATGTCATGCTGAACTACTGCCGACAGGAAGTCGGCTGTGCAAGCGGCGACACGGATGTATACGCCGCAGCTGTTTCAGCATCTCAGAACAATGAATAAGATTCCGAAACAAGTTCGGAATGACCACAAGGCGAAGACCGTTATGGCTGAGCAAATCCGTGTGACAAATTTTTTGGAGATACAAATATGGATATTATCGATAACGAATCACAGAAAACACTCCAGCCGCGAAAAATCAAGTCTGTTAAGCGTGAGGAAACTCTTCGTATAGAGAAAGCTGCCAACGACGGTGTGTGTATCGCTCACGACAGCGAAGGCAAGACTATTTTCGTGCGATATGTGCTGCCCGGTGAATTGGTTAAGGCAAACATTTACCGCGAAACAAGCGAATATGCTATGGCAGAGCCACTGGAGATTATCGAGCAGTCGGACAAGAGGATCACTCCGCACTGTCAGTATTTCGGAGAATGCGGCGGCTGTGACTATCAGATGACTGACTACGAGACGCAGATCGCTATGAAGACAACGCTCGCCGAGGAAGTGTTCCGCTATATCGGTAAGAATGAGATCAAAGTATCGGAAGTAATTCGCTCTCCGCAGCAGTTTGCCTACCGCAATACTGAGACATTCAAGTGCGGACTGGCTAAGACATTCTGCGGCAAGAATAAGCACATCGGTTTTTTCCGCAAGGACACACGGTTTATCGTCAATGTCGATAAATGTGCCATCGGTATGCAGGGCATTAATGACGCACTTGCTTCAGTGCGTGCCGGCGAGTATCCTCAGCAGAACTTCAAAGTCCGCACAACGCTTGACGGCGATACGGTTGTGCATTGGATCAAGAATGACAAATATCAGGACAGAGAAGTCTACGAGACGATCAATGCGGCAGGACTGAGCATTAAGTTCAAGATAAGCAAGGACAGTTTCTTCCAAGTCAATGATTATGTTGTTCCGCTGTGGCTTGAGAAGATCATCTCATTCCTGGAGAAAAACAAGTCGGAGCGAATATTCGACCTGTACTGCGGTATAGGACTCATTACGCTGTTTGTCAGCCATTTTGCGAAGGAGACTATCGGAGTTGAGATCGCCAAGAGCTCCGTCCGCGATGCCAATCACAACATACAGATCAACAACATCGAGAGTAATGTTAGGTTCATCGAGTCGCCTGTTGAGAATGTTGTCGATACACTGGGCACAGCCGATGTAGTGATCATCGATCCGCCGCGCAAAGGTCTCGACGATAAAACCCGTCAGGTTATTCTCGACATCGCTCCGCGGAAGATCATCTACTCGTCGTGCAAAGTGCAGACAATGGCCCGCGACATTCAGACACTCTCCGAAGCCTACGAAGTTCAGGATCTTGTGCTGGCAGATATGTTCCCGCAGACTCATCATGCCGAGATGCTGGCTCTGCTGGTGCGTAAATAATTGTAAATGCAAAAAAATAAATCGCCCTTACGGGCGATTTATTTTTTTGCGGCTCATTCAGACTGTGCAAAAACATGTCATTGCCGTACTCGATACGGCAATCTATTAAATCAGATTGTCGGTTCAAGACCGACAATGACATCTTATAGAGTTTTTTGCACAGTCTGCATTGTCAGTTGCCGAATGCCTTGACTCCGAAGCAATCATGATATTCGGATCTTTTGCCAGTTCCTCGATTGCCTGTTTTAAAGTCGAGATACCGGGAGTTGACTGACGAACTGACTGCTGACGAAGACCAATATGTATAATTAATCGGCAGCGAACCTGCGATAGAATCAGTAAACCGAACAGCATCGTACCAGATTTTGAAAGCATTGTTTATCGCTGTTATATTATCATACACAGACTGTAGTTCCTCTATCGCAGGCAGATATGCTCCTGTAGAGCCTCTTGCTCCGACATCATAAAAAGCATCGTTGTCACTTGATGTCGGATACCAACTCGCACAGGAGCAGGCACTTGCCACCTTTGCCCAGTTGCCGCTGCCGTCAGAGTCGCTTGTCGATATATTGGTCGCACTCTGCACTGTATCCTTGGCGCACCACTTTGCATAATCACGAACAGCAGTCACTACTTTAACTTTAGTGCCGACCTCAAATACGATGCCTTCAATGGTTTTGTTTTTGATATATTGAGTACTGTAGCTGCCGTCGGAGTACCGGAAATAACCGATATCCTTGACAGCCGCCGATGACCACAGTGCATAAAGCGTGACTGTCGCCCCATTGGTCGATGTAAGATTGGACACGCTTGCATTATCGGCATAGAACTCACCTGAGCCGTCGCTCTTAGTATTCCATCCGCAGAATGTCCAATTTGTCCTGGAGAATTGATTTGCCGTCAGGTTTTTTGGCACATCATAGGACATTGTTTGGTTCGACATTGTTCCGACACCGCCATTCCTATCGAATACTACTGTATAAGTATACGGAAGATAACCGGCTGTGAATGTCAGATTGCTGTCACCGAACACATCTGGAATCGGCATATCCCATCCCGAGAATGTGTAGCCCTCTCTCGTCGGATTGGCAGGCACATCACCGACAGTTGTGCCGAACTTGCCGCTGACTGTTTTGCTGTCAGTACTGCTGCCCCAGCTGCCGCCATGAGGATCGAATGTGTAAGTAATAGTCTTAAGCTCCCAATGTGCATACAGTGTGATGTCGTCGATCACATCTCCTGCCAACCAACCGCTGACCGGACCATCTGTGAACTCTGCATCCTTATACCAGCCGAGGAACGACCAGCCGATCTCGGTCGGGACAGGCAGCTCGACATCGTGAACTTTGTCAAATGTCAGATCCTCCGTCTCAGTGTGCCGTTCTTCATCGTTAAGATATGCTATATAGAATGCTCTGTCAATCCATTGTGCATACAAGGTTACAGTCTCATTTTTCTCTGCGATGCCATTCACAGACTGCATATTATTGTATGAAGTCCCGGTGTCGTCGTATGCGGTATTCCAATGACTGAAACTCTGTCCGGCAGGTGCTTTGAATGCACACTTCGGCAGAACGGTATCTTCATCGATGACATAGATCACCTGATCCATATCACCGCTGCCGCCGTTGGCATTGAATACAATCGTATATGTATCGGCTTCTTCCCAAACTGCATAGAGCGTCACAGTGCCGTCTGCCTCTGATGTCAGATTGACAACAGGCTGCATATTGGCATACATCGGCGATGATGCTCCGGACTCAGTATGCCAGCCGAGAAAGCGATAGCCGGCTCTTATGTAAGCATTGGCAGTCAGAGCCGCTCCCTCTCCATAGGTCATATTCTGTTCATCCATTGAACCGACTGCATCAGCTGCATCCTTGTCGAATATAACAGTATAAGTATTCGCCGTCCAACGGGCATAGACAGTAACATCATCCGAGAAACTGTTCGTGTCCGTCACATGTTCACCGCTGTCGGATGTACTGTCATACCATCCGCCGAATGCGTAGCCTGATTTGGTCAGAGTCGGCAGCAGTTTGACTGCTTTGGCATTGTCGAATGTAAGATCATCAGTCTGCGTGTCGAGCTGCTCATCACTAAACCTGACTATGTAATACTCCTTGTTCTTCCACTGTGCGTAGAGTGTAATCGTCTTGCCTTTGGCAGTAAGATTAGTCACAGTCTGCTCGTCCTTATATGACTTACCAGATCCGTCTGATTTTGTGTTCCAGCAATCAAATCTCTTGCCCGTCGGTGCTTTGAATGTGCATTTCGGCAGACGCTTGGAACGATCGATAAACAATGTGCTCCTCTTCATCTCACCTGAACCGCCGTTAGGATCATACTCAACATCATACGGTTCATTGTCTGCGTCTTTCCAGATCGCATACAGAGTTGTGACAGTGCCTTTCTTTTGTTTGTTGAAAAGCTCCCCTGCTTTATAGGAAGTCCCCTTTCCGTTAGGTGAATCATTCCACTCAACGAAAGGTCTGCCGTCAGGCATCTCAAATCCGATACGATCATCGGTGCAGTCCGGGACAGCGAAGTTCTCGGTCGTCGGCACTGCTATATCGACACTCTGATCCGTGATATTATAATGAAAGATAATGTGATAATATGCTGTCTCCTGCACAGTCTCCGTCAGCTCGCCGCTGCCTGTAGTCTCGGTCTGACAGCCGATAAATGCAGCACATATAATCACAAACATCGTCTTGAAAAACATATTTTGTTTCATATTAGTACTCCTATAAAACTATATATTATCAATAATAAAATATTCACTCTATGCTGACACATTCTTTGGTTATATCACTGATCTTGTTTGTACCGGCGATAAGCATTGTCCGTGCAAGCTGCATCCTCAGCTGCTCTATCAGCACTCCTACTCCGTCAGCACCGCCGCCAAGCACAGCCGTAACGAACGGCCGCCCAACCATCACAAGATTCGCACCAAGAGCAATCGCTTTGAATACATCCTCTCCTGTGCGGACTCCGCCGTCATAGATGATCATGACTTTATCGCCGACAGCATCACGAATCGCCGCAAGATTAGCAATACTTGCAGGATGGGACTGACTGACCCGTCCGCCGTGGTTGCCCACGATTATGCCGGACGCTCCGACTTCGACAGCAGCCATTGCATCAGAGACAGTCATAATGCCTTTGAGTATAAACGGCTTATCCGACATCCCGATAATCTCTTTCAGCTGCTGCCTGCTCTTAGGCTCGACAGGCTGTCCGATGAGTTTCATAGACAGGATAGCACACCCGTCCACATCCATTCCGAGGATAGGAGCACCGGCTGATACTGCAGCATCAACACGGCGGCGGATCTGCTGTGTATCACATCTCGGCTTGATAATCAGACCGCCGTGTCCGTCATTCTGCCGGATAGCCTCAGTCGCCGTGAGGAACAAGTCGATCGGTGCTCCGTCTCCCAAGAATGCAAAACTCCCGTGACGGCGGCATCCTTCGGTCAGAGCAGTAGTATAGTCAATCTCAGCGATCTTATTGCCGAAGTTAATATCCGCCCCGGCAATCGGAGCAGCAACAACCGGCAGTGAGAACTTTATCCCGAATAACTCCGCTGATGTATCCGGCTCACGCACATTATGGATATATGATGAATTAATAGTAATATTCCTCAATGCTTCGACATTTCGCACGAATGAGTCACCGTTTCCGATGCCGCCCATACCCGGCACTTGTCCCCGACAGCCCCGACCGTCACATATCGGACAAACTTTGCATGTGCCGTTATATATCGGTCTGGAATTGTCGCATATCTGTTGCCATGTCAGTTTCTTTTTCTTAGTAGTGACTTTAAGAATGTTATGCACCTTGCGGACAGTCTCCCAAGCCTCTTCACAAGTCGGACAGCACACAATGAAGTTGCCTGCTTTCTGCACATTGTTATGAGGCACGACTACTTCATCGCCGACATTAACTCTAAGGAAGATATTCTTAACGCCGTCAATGGCAAGAGCTTCTTCCACTCCGCTGATCTCAGTGACGATACCCGGCTCAGGCACAATCGCCTGCTCTATCGACACATAGTCTGTCTTCGGAGTCAGGTCATGCGGCGGCCAGCCCAACGCAATATCGATCGCATTGGCGATAGAACTCACACCTGTTGCATAAGGGTATGTGCATGCCGACATAAATCCACCAGACAGCCGGGCAGCGATCTCTCCTACCATACCGCCATTCTTAGTTACTTTTATATCACCTTTCGCAGCACCGTTTGTGATACCGAGAGCCTTGATACCCCGGATGAAGACATTCACACCCTTGTCTGTCTCACTCTGTGGCAGAGCAGACGGTAGCACATGCCCCATCTCGATAAAATACGGCTCTCTCTCGATAATGCGGTCTGCGATACCGGTTATAAACACCTCACCGTTATATACAAGTGCGTCGATTGACAGCTCAGGTCCGTCCATATACTCTTCGGCAATCAGCTCACCATTGATACTGCCGCTCTTAGCATTTGAGAATGCGTAATCCAGCATTGAGCTGTCTTCGACTTTCATGCAGCCTCTCGCACCCATATTGTCGGCAGGCTTCAGCACGAATGGATACCCCAGCTTGTCAGCGGCATTCCTAAGATCTTCCATAGTTCGGCACGCATAGAAGTCAGGCTCAGGCACATCGAACATTCTCAAACGCTTGCGCATAACCAATTTATTGCTCGCGGCAACGGCATCTTCGTAGCGAATACCCGGCAGATCAAGTGCATCCGATACGGCAGCGACAGTCATCGACATATCAGTGCCGACTGTGATTACACCGTCAATGTGATGAGTCTGATTGAACTCTATCATCGCTTCTGCCGTGCCTTCCGTATCGCGGGTAGACATCACGATCGGATAGTCGGCTATCTTCATCCCCGGAGCATCTTTGTCCATATCGGTTACGATCGTTGTTATGCCGAGATTTTTTGCAATCTCGATAACCGGCACCTGTAGAAATCCAGCCCCAATTATAACTAATGTTTTACCTTTGTATTCGTACATTCGTTTAAGCCTCCCGCTTTGCTGTTTAGAGATATTGTAACATATTCAGATTATTCTGACAACAAAAAAATGCAAACTCGGTTTGTGTGTCGCTGCCAAGTTTTACACCCGATCTGTGCTAATGCTAAATTTTACTAAAAAAAATCCCGATCTCACCGATAAACAAAAAGACTACAAAGAAAGTCTTTTTTTAAAGAATAAAGGAGCGATAACTATGTCTACTAAAGGCGGTTTGATTTTCTTAATTACTTCGATTGTATTAGTGCTGGGCTGTATTGTTGCCCTGATAGGTATATACTACTTTGACTGGCTGAAACCGGCCAACTCCGGCTATACGCTGTATACTGCGACTCCAGATAATGATGCCCGATTTGTGATCAATGATGATGAACAGATCGGCAGCGATCAGACTCACGCTGCTATACTCGGCACGAGTCATAATGAGTCAAACGAGCAGCCTGTGCAGGATAAAGCTATCCGGTCTGAGCCTGTTCCGGCAGACAATACTCCTGTCATCAGTGCAGGCAATCCTCAGAAGAAATACTCATATCTTAATCCGGCTGAACAGGAATCACAGGCTGCGAATACTGCTGCACCGACAAACGAAGCCGATAACAATACTCCGAAGCAGGATACAGTCACTGCAACAAGGACTCCATCCGACTCGGCTCCGATTAAATCGGCACAACCGACAGTTGCTGCAAAATCAAGTACTCCGGCTCAAACTGACGACAAAAGTGCTGCTCAGCAGAAGCCGTCATCTCCGGCGAGAACAAGTTCCGGCAATCCTGTCGCTCCGCGTCAGAATATGCCTGCTCCGAGATTTACAAAGACTGATAATGCGGTTAAACCTGTTCCAACAGGCAAGGACGGCAGCCCGATTAAGATCGGGTTCACATTTGACAAAAACCGTGATTTCCATTCTTACGGTCAGTATGTTTCTGCCGATGAGTATAAGTATCGCCTCGCAGTTATCAATAATCTGAAGATCAAGACGATCGTCATTGACGCAGTTTCGCAGGGCAATGGCATTTCTCAGGAGTATTATAAAGTCGCATACAATGCCAATATGATACCGGCCAAGATCCTCGATGAGATCGTGACAAGCAAAGAATTCCGCAGTCTTATACCGAAACAGTATCTGGACATCGAAGAGAAGATGGCTGCATTCCCGAAGGGCGGTAAGGTAACATTCAGCAATACCGATATGAAAGAACTGCTCATCCTTTGGAGTCAGGGCAAACTTACTCCGACTCAGAAGGCATGGCAGGTCAAGGCTGCAATGTAAGGGGCAAAGTATGCCGTCACACGCTGTCGAAATACTCGACTCGACTCTGCGCGAAGGTGAGCAGATGCAGAACATATCCTACGCACCTTCGGAGAAATACACTCTTGCTCAGACGCTGCTGTCCGAAGTCAATGCCGACAGGATAGAGATCGCGTCTGCTCTCGGCTCGGATGTTGAGACTGAGTCTGTTCGCCGCATCGCTGATTGGGCGATGACTATGGGCTGCATTGAACGGCTTGAAGTTCTCGGATTCACAGACGGTCACAAGTCTGTTGACTGGATAGCACAGACCGGCGTTCGGACTGTTAATCTGCTCGTCAAAGGCTCTGCCAAACATCTGCAGATCCAACTCGGCAAGACTCCGGAAGAACACTTCCGCAATATAGAAGACACTGTTAATTATGCTCAGGATAATGACATGACCGTCAATGTCTATCTGGAACACTTCTCCAACGGCATTACCGACAGTCCTGACTATGTGCATGATATTATCACATTCCTCAAAGATCTCGGAGTTCGGCGAATAATGCTCTCCGATACAATGGGGATCTTACAGCCATTCGATACTTATAATATCATATCTAACCTTGTTGATGAGTTTCCGTTTGTGCATTTCGACTTTCATTCTCATAATGACTACGGAATGGCTACCGCCAATGCTTTGGCGGCGGCTCGTGCCGGTATCAGCGGCATCCATACTACCGTCAACGGTCTCGGTGAGCGAGCCGGCAACTGTCCGCTTGATGAAGTTGTTGTAAGTCTTCGTGATTTCCTTAACATTGATACTCAGATTAATGAGCACAATCTGCACAAAGTCTCACGGCTTGTTGAGTCATTCTCAGGCCAGCGTGTCTCTGCACACAAGCCGATATACGGCTCCAATGTGTTCGTGCAGACTGCCGGTATTCATGCCGACGGCGACCGCAAAGGCAACCTCTACCATAATAAACTCACTCCGCAGCGTTTCGGACGCACTCAGGAATATGCTCTCGGCAAACTATCAGGCCGTGCGAGCCTTGATCTGAATCTCGAAATGCTCGGTATCAGTCTCAATGAAACTCAGAAAGAGATACTCCTAAAGAAAATAATCCAACTCGGCGAACGCAAAGAGAATGTCACTGCCGATGATCTGCCGTATCTTGTCAGCGATATATTTGATGACAAGAAACATGCCGCATTCCGTTTGGTTAATTGTGCCATAACGACGACATATCGGATGAAACCATACGCCGCTATCAAATGTGCATACAACGGCGAAGAGAAAGACGGCTACTCCTACGGAGACGGTGGCTACGACGCATTTATGAATGCACTCCAAGTCGTACTGAAAGAATTCGGCATCACCATGCCGCACTTGGTTGACTATACAGTTACGATCCCGCCCGGCGGCCGCACCGATGCTCTTGTGCAGACAAACATCGTCTGGGAATACTCTGACTCTGACGATGAGCCGCCCCACCGCATAGCCACTCGCAGCGTAAACTCTGACCAGATCCTTGCAGCGATCGATGCAACGATAAAGATGATAAATATTAGGGTGAAGGAATAAAAGAGAATAACAAAAAATCGGTTTTGTGACCAAAACCGATTTTTTGTTAATTAATGCTTGGTTATTGCATATTGCTATACATTACCGCGGATTGTACTCAACATTTATCTCACCGTATACGCCGTCGCATGTCACATCAATGACGTATACACCATCGATTGTATCACTCTGCCACATCTCTGCGAGATTACCAATACATACATTATCTGAGTTTAATAATCTGACATTGCAGTACCACGCTGTGTTGTCAGGAATCGAAACTGTCACCGGGAATGATACAATCTGCTGTGTATCGGATGGTAAACTTTTCGTCAGCTGTGATTTACTGACTCTGATACCGGCAGCAAAATGAGTCGTTAATTCTGTTTCATACCTTCCAATGCCATATCTCAATTCTGCCAAAGCCACATCATCAGCTGATACATCAGCCAAATGCACTCTAACCTGTATATCTGATTCGATAACAGAGGTGTCAGACCCGTCAGTATCCCATGGCGGAATCGAACTTACATCAGAGTCGGCATCGCAGGCACTCATACATAATATAATTGCCACAGCTATTAAGTCTATTATACGCCAAATACTTTGTCTCATTACGCACCCCGAATAATAGTCTAAAAAAGCGATTTTATGAATCATAAAATCGCTTTTTGCATGAATCTGCTACCTGCATGAACTCTTTTAGTTAAGTTCTATTGCTGCATCTCCGTATACACCATTACTTTCTAATGATAAAGTGTATTTCGTTTCAGGTTTTATGTCTCGTGTATCCTGATAAACATCCTCTAATGTTCCAACAGAAACATCATCTTCATTCAACAGTTTCACATAATAGTACATCTTCATTTCCGTTCCCAACCCTTCATCAACTATTTGGAATTTCACTGTTCCGTTTCTCCCCTCATATTCAACGGTAAGCTTTGAATGAGGGACAGTCTTTTTTGTCCAGTTGAGAGAACCTGCCTGTTTTTTGCTTGCATAATTTCCTTTATCAAACCAAAACTCAGCATGATGAATGCTGTCCATCGTCAAATCAGTACATGTTACTGTTACATCCAATGTAGTAACATCAGCAGGAATACCTTCATCTCCGCTGCCTGATGAGTCTGCTCCTTTGATGTCAAATTTTATGCTGCCTTTTATTTTCGGATTGCTGATTAAACTTGCATTAACAGTTGTAGTTCCCGCTTTAATCGCTTTCACTGTTATCGAAATCGAACCGGACGAAAACTTAATTAACTCAGGCACGACCTGCAGATATGATGTGTCCATATCATAAGTAAGATCGGCAGGATTGAAAGTCGCATTAGCAGGCTGATATGCAATCGTAAAATCTTTTGTCTCATCAACATTCATCTCGATTGTACCGGATGGGGTTACTGTGAAACCGGTAATACTTGTTTTCCCGTTCCCACTGCCTGATCCGCTGCTGCTTGAAGATCCTCCCTCTTCAGTATCACATCCGATCGCACAGAATGCGAAAGCCATAACCGCTGCAATAAAAAGTCCTATATATTTCTTCATATTTTTTTCCTTGTTATTATAATAGTGTCAAATAAAACCACAAATCGGCAAGCCGATTTGTGGTTGTGATTGTTTACATATCAGGGAGTGTAATTGTATTCTACCCATGTTGTTGAGTATGAATTGTTGCCCGATGTAACAGTAACATCGTTTGTTTTATTATAGATACGCCCTGCACTGTTGCCTGTTGCCGTCCAACTTGGAGTTGTAGTTCCGGCAGGACATCTTGCCATATTAAATCCGTTAGTATCAGCAGGAACAACAACAGTTGCAGTAGAGCCTGATCCGTTGACCGTAATCCACTCGCCCGCTGATGAGTCTCCCCATACCCAGGCAAACACTACAGCACTGTCATTCCATACCCAGCTTTCAACAGTTACGGTCAGAGTTCGTCCTGCACTGTATTTCTTGTTTACAGTTGTCGAGTCTTCCAATCCGTCAGCCGTTGCATACGCATATACTGTCTGACCGTCGCTTACGCTGAACGGTGACGAATATGTTGTGTAACTGCCGCTTGTGCCTATACGGTATTTGATAGCCGCACTTGCGTTACTGCAGGACAGCGTACAAGTTCCGTTATTGAATGTAATAACAGGTGCTTTACACTTCGTGCTTGCCTGTCCGTTAGTCCATATAGCAAAGTCCGTTCCGCTGTATTGGAACTCATAGTCTGCATACGCACCTGTCGGACTCCAGCCTGAACCTATCTCAACAAGTATGCTGCCGTTTGTTCCTGTAATCTCTGCAACATAATATCCTGATGTTGATGCAACAGTGGTTCTCTCCGAATCATATTCAATACCAATCGACTTCCTAAGTTCTATCAGGTTATCAATATGCTGTCGCAATGTATATGTTGTTCCCGGTACAGTATTACCGGCAACATACTGAGCACCGCCATCTGTACCGTTGCTTCCGCTCTCAGCATAAGTGAAATAATGCTGCCAAGCGACACACGGATATCCCGGATGAGTAAGTATCAATGTATAACCGATACCAATATCATTTGGATCAAGATACCAATGTTTTTGCGTTGAACCTGTATCATGGTTATCAATGAATGTGACTGCATCAGCAGGCTGACTTATGAACAGGTTATCTGAACTTGCAAGGGCATCGAATCCGCTGTTTGACTGACCTGATGTATTATAACCAAATACCATATTCATAGCACCTTTCAGTGCAAAGTCAAACGCTCTGGATTTTTGTCCGCCGTTTGTTGCTGTAGCCGCAACCCAATTCTTAATCTGATTACCCCAGTCAGATGAACTATATGTTGGCGTTGGCCAGAACTCGCCGACTGAGAACTCTGCACTCGTATAAGCATTATATTCGCCTACATACTGACCACTATAACCTTTTACAAAGTCATATCTCCATCCGACAAATCCTGCATCTTTGAGAACATCTTTCATCCAAGTCTTGATACCATCGCGAACAAATGATGCTTTGTGATCAAGATCTCGTGATGCTGAATACTGCTCACCGGAGTCTGTATTACCTCGCATATTAGCAGCAACAGCTCCCATCAAAGACGGCTCTCCGCTAAATCCTTCATCATCAGAACAGATTGCTTTATAGTTAGAACCCTTTACTACACCCCAATCCGGATTTACAAAGTCACCCCAGCTTGTCGAACCGGATCTGTGATTAATAACTATATCAGCAACAGCTTTAGCCGGACTGATTGCATTGATCATCGCCCTTAACTGAGTCTCTGAACCATAGCAGTTGTTGAGATCGTTAAGCTCTGTCGGGGAATATCCTTCTGACGAAGCAGTATCTGTTTTGCTTGGCGGAGGACACCATACATAAGCAAATGTATTCTTAATTGCAGAAGCATTATCTGTCATTACACCATACCATCTGTACCACTTTGAACTGTTGCCTCTCGGTGCACTGTCCCAGTTGAATCCCTGCAGCATTACACCGCTCTTCGACGACTCAGCCGATTTAACACTGAATGTCTTAGACGATACTTCCGAGTCTTCATATCCGCTGTAAACAGCTATTGCCTTAACAGTCTTTGTTTCTGTCAAAGTAAACGGCGAAGAATAAACACTGCTTGATGTTGTCGGTGTACTGCCGTCTGTCGTATAATAGATGCTCGCACCTGCCGGAGATGAGCAGCTGATACTGACAGTTGTGCTGTCTGTAAACGGTGTTGTTCCGCTGATAACAGGCGTTGCACAGGTAAGAGCATTCTTAGTGAACTTCTTCGTTGTCACTGAAGAGTTGTTATACCCTGCCTTAACAGCGATAGCTTTGAATGTCGTCGTCTTTGTAATCGTTACAGCCGATGTATATCTTGTGCTGCTTGCAGTCGGAGCAGAACCGTCTGTTGTATAGTAGATTGTTGCTCCGTCAGCAGAACTGATCGTTACCGATGTGCTGCCGTCAAACGGAGTCGTTCCGCTGATAGTCGGAGCTGCACAAGTCGGTGTATCTTCCACCTGCTTAAAGATCACAACTGTATATGGACCTACACCGTATTCGGTTGCTGCACTGAATGAGTATGCCGTAGGATCGGTAATCTCCCAATAGTTGCAGTCTGCCTCAGCCCAATTGCCTGTATCGACGATACGAACCCAAGATGATCCTGTATCTGACTTCGGAACTGTGAAAGTAGTTTGGTCGCCTTTCATATTGATCATCATATAGTACTTAGCACCATCTACGCCTTTGCTTCCGTTAATCATGATCGCCTTAGCATTGCCTTCGTCAGCCCAACCCTTTGTTCCGGTTGTAGAATACCACTCCATCGGAGCTGCAGCACCGCTAACCTGTCGGAGACTGTTATTGTTCAGACGCTCATTCATTACGAATCTCGCAAAGTCGAAGTTACCGTTCTTACCGGCAGTATTGCCGAATGTACCAAACATATTGGTATATGTTCCACTGCCTCCGGTGCTTGCTGCCTGCGGACTTGCGGTATTAACCATATTATAGTTATTCCATGTTGCTACACTGTCGATGTTATACGGGTTGTTGTTGCCGTTCTGTGTTCGACCGAACTCATCACCGTATACGATCATCGGTATACCTGCACTGAACATCTGCATTGCGAAATAGTTCCTTGCACGCTGTCTTCGGCTCGCCTGTTCATCGACAGAACCGTTTACATAGATGTTAGTAGATATACTGTTCTGATCGCCGTTGCCGCCGTCACTCGGACCAAACGGCCATGCCAGTTTATCATTATAATAGTTACCGCTGCCGCTGTATGAACACAGATCCGCCAGAGTAAATCCGTCATGTGCAACGATGAAGTTGATCGACGGCTCATTTACACCGAAGTGATCCAAGTCACCATACAATCCTGTCGTATATGAGATAGCAGCTTCTGCCTGACCATTGCCGACAAATCCTCTGATATTGTCACGATAGTAACCGTTCCAGCCTGCCCAGCCGTCAGGGAAGTTGCCGACCTGATAACTGTTATCTCCGCAGTCCCAGCTCTCTGCAATCATCTCTGCATTCTTTGTCTGACCCAATGCTGCTATCTGTGTCAGTGTTGCAGCACTTGCATTATAGTTCCAGTTACCGGTTGTTGAGTTGTACTCTCGTCCGAGTGTGGTAGCCAAGTCAAATCGGAAGCCGTCTACACCCATCGTGTCTATCCAATATGTCAGAGAGTCAAGTATGAACTGTCGGACATAAGCATTGTCACACTGCATATTGTTGCCGCAGCCTGTTGTCTCCCAATATGCCCACTTCGAGCCTTTTACCAATGAATAGTATGTCGCATTATCGATACCTCGCATACTTACGACTGTGCACTGCTTACCGTTATCGAAGTTAGGATCTGTGCTGCTTCCATGCCATGTGCCGCCTTCACCGGTGTGGTTATATACCACATCGAGATATACTTCCATTCCGGCATCGTGGAATGCCTTAACCATCTCTTTGAACTCTTTCGTAGGTCCGCCCGGTGTCTTGTCACTGGAGTAGCGTCTGTCCGGAGCGAAATAGTTAAATGTCATATAACCCCAGAAGTTGCCGCCGGGACCGTCATCAGGATTAGCATCATTGTCCGTCTCGTGAACAGGCAGCAACTCGATAGTATTGATACCGAGAGCCTTTAAATATGGCACGAGCATTGCTGCACCTTTATATGTTCCCTGATATTCTGTCGGGATGTTGACTACATCGCCAAACTGACTGTATTTCGACAGCAGAGTTGCCAGATTAGCAGAAGAACTGTGCTTCGTTATACCGCGGACATGTGCCTCATATATGATAGCATCTTTCTGCGGGATAGCCGGTTTAGTTCCGTAGTTTGTATTGTCTGTTACAACGATACCCTTAGGTGCGATCTTGCCTGAGTCATAGTTTCGATATGTATCACCTGTACTCAGTGCCCCGTAAGGATTAGCAGGTGCAGTCGGAGAATATGCCAACGCTGTCGCATTGCTCGGATCATGTGTTATCTCCCGTGCATACGGATCGAATACAACTTTGTTCGGGTTGAATCTGTTTCCGTTGGAGTCACAGTCGTGAGTTCCGACCATTCCGACTGAACTGCCGCCTCTCTTCCAACCTGAATCATACTTCCAGTTCGGTCCCCAAACTCGGAATGCGTAATACTTGCCGGATAAGTCACCCTGCAGTTTTGCCTGCCACTGCTTAGATGATGAATGCTGTGTCATCCAATAATCATACTTAGCATCCTCGCCGTAAGCAGCATCGTAGATCTCCAGCAGCACTTTAGTAGCATTAGCAGAATACAATGCAAATGTCGTATTGCCGCTGCTAACATTAGCACCAAGCACATACTTGCTGCTGCCCCATGAATCTTGGCTCACAGGTGACAGCGGTCCTGATGTCGGATGCATTTCACCGAGTGTGTCACTGACTACAGGAGCGATAGTTGTCGTCGTCGTCGTAGTAGTAGTAGTTGTTGTTGTTGTTGCGGCAGTGATCGTTACACTCTTTGTTTTACCGTTTGAACTTGTGGCAGTAAGTGTCGATGTGCCTTCTGCAAGAGCAGTAATCGTAACAGTATCACCTGTCCCACTCTTAGAGATCACAGCACTGTTACCGACAGTCCATGTTACACTCTTGCCGCTGTTGGCATTCGCCGGCAGATATGTTACCGTAAATGTAACTGCATCACCACCGACATCCATCGATGCTCCGTTCGGAGTGATATTAATGCTTGTTACTTCTATTGCATTACCGTCTACAGCGATAGAGATCTGGACATTATCCATCTCTTCGGTTACATTGAACTCGAAGTAGTATTTATCCGTCTCTTTCGTTCCAGATGCGGCAGTGAATGAAACAGAGCCAACTTCCTGTGTACTATCTATTGCTTTTTCACTGTTATCATAGATCGTTACTGAAGCAGACAGTCCCTGTGAATATGTCAGCTTATAAGTCTCGCCTGCCTCAAATCCTGCACCATAGAATATAGTTCTGCCGGACTTCAGATTAGCATCATTCTCATCATTGGACCATGTATCACTTGTAGGATCATGATACAGAGTCTTAGCAGTATCGAATGTCACGCCTCCGTTCTGACTGCTTGATATTGTATACAGCCCAAACTCTGCAATATCCGAGTCCTTATATCCGTCTGCCACTGCAAATGCCTTAACAGTATATTCACCGTCAGATACAAAGTTAAACGGTGTTGTATATTTCGTCGAGGACTTAGTCGGAGTTGTTCCATCCTTAGTATAATAGATAGTTGCACCTGCAACTGTTGCAGACAATGTATAATACTGTGTAGTACCATACTGTCCGGCAGGCGGAGTTATCGATACTTCACCCAACTTCGGATATGCAATCGTATATGTCTGAGATACAGCATCAGATTCACTCTTGCCGTCAACATTGATGACTTTTGCATAGATCGTTTTGATAACATCAGCAGAACTGCTTCCGGTTAAAGAAATTGCACCGGTATAATTAGTCCAATCATCGCCTGTAAATGAATACTGCAGTACTCCGCTTGATTCGTTATTGGTTAATTCTACATTCTTATTCTCCGAATATGTTCCGCCAACAGGACTGAATGACGGAGAAGCCGCTTTCTGCGGATCAAAGTTATATGTCGCACTGAACACATCACTGTTGGTCATCCCTGACGCAGCAGCGATTGCTTTAACAGTTTTACTGCCTGCTGTACTCATACCGCTAAACAATGCTATACCGCCTGCAGGATATATTGACGATGAAGTCGTCGGTGTCGTTCCGTCAGTTGTATAGTAGATAGTCGCTGTATCAGTTCCACAGAGCAAAGTAATCTTCGATGAAGCATTGCTGAAAGATGATCCTGAAGCAAACCCTGAAGTTATAGGAGTAACTTTGGTCTGAGACATAATGATCGCTCCGCCTGAAACCACCTTAGTCGTCGTTTCAATAGCACTCTGTGACTTTGTTCCCTCTGCATAAAGAACACCGTCGATATATGCTTTCGCTGTAATGGTATAAGCAGAAGATGCCAGCAAACTCTTAAGCTCGATCTCCTGACCGGCACTCGTCACGCTCTTTGTCTGAATATCAAATCCGCTCTTTGTACTTGCCGCAGTAACATCTATCTTATTAACTGATGATGATATAGCAGGCGGCAGGTTAAATGTATATTTGACCGAACTCGACTGCTGGTTAAGCAAAAGACTGATAGCAGATGAGTTGCTCTCAGATACAGCTGCTTCTTTAGCATCCGACTGATAGATCATCACACCGGCAGCGTCATATCCTTCGGCAGTGAAAGACCACTTGCCGACTTTAAGACGCAGCGTCAGTGAATTGGATGTCGTCTCTTGTGTAACATCAGTCTCACCGCTTCTGCTTGCCGTTACTTTATATTTGGCTACAGTCCAGCCTCGTCCGGTATCATAATAGCCCGGCAGACGAAGCGTAACATCTCCATATTTCTCTACAGTAACGCTGCTGACCGAAGTATCTGCTCCGCTCACACCGCTGATCTGACATGATGTCAGCAGCAGCATAGTCGTCATCGCCATTGCGATGATCAATTTTATAACATGTTTCATCAGGACCTCCTATTCACTGTCCGTATAATACACTTTCTAAACTCTTGAAAACACGAAAATACGCCCTATATATTTTACTTTACAAAATACATTTTGTAAAGTGTTTTTTTTACAATAATGAAAATTTATAAAAAAAATTGCATTTTTTTCTCATTTTTAGCTGTTTTACCGCAAATTTAAATTCACAATTCATAATTTATAATTATGAATTGTGAATTATGAATTACATATTACTGATAATCTGCCGGATTTCTGTCAGATACAAGTATCGGAGCACTCATGCTCGCAGATGAATTGCCGAATACTGCAGTACCGCCCGATACGACAGCACTCTTGCCGTCATACCAGTTATATACAGTTGTTCCGTCATTCCATAAGCCGCTTACATCTACACTTGTCGAAGAGATGCTTATAGCGACTTTATTGTCACCGGCTGCACCGCTGTAGCTTCGCTTCATAGCAGAGCCTGTACCTGCACCGACTGCCGGATTGAACTTTCGGAATCGTCCGAGTTTACCCCAGTGAGCAACTACATCGGTATTATCCCAGTTCATATCGCCTCGTGTGTACATATCTCCGTCACCGCAGCCTGTATAAGCCTTAGGTCTGTTGGACTCATCTCCATAGTAGATCTGCACACCGCCCGGCAGCAGAACAAGTCCTGTACCGACTTCTTTATTATCACCGACTCGTGTCAGTCCCGTATCATGACTTGATATATATGTCAGCACATTGTTGCGGTTACCGTTATTGTCACCATCAGCATTGCTGTTGATGCTCAAATAACTGCTCCAACTGTCAGCCTGCGGATAGTTCGTTCGATAGTTGCCATCCCAGCTGTTATTGCCGTTGAATGAGAAGTTAATCATACTGTCGAAACCGCCCTCTGTATAGTAGTTGCCGCTTCCTGCAATGCTTGCCCAGCCCCAATGCTCACCGGTCATCCAGAAGTTCTCATCCCAGTCTTTTGCACCTGTATTATCAACCTTGCTGCTGTCTGCTCTCCATGCTTCAAGTGCAGCCTGACAAGCCCGTTTCAGCTCACCCCATCGATAAGGCTCTACATGCTTAGCAGTATCACATCGGAATCCGTCAATACCGAACTCTCTAACCCATGCTGACAGCCATACTTCCTGATAGATAGCAGGCGGTACACCCTTATCTGTTCGGAAGTCTCCGCTCCAGCCGTTCCAATCTACATTAGATACAGACGGGTTGTAATATGCAGTCTTTATGGCAGCACTGTCAGTACTCCACTTAGTTACATGGACAGGAGCAAGTCCTACGCTCTCTGTCAGTTCAGTCTTAACATCCGGCAATCCGCCGCAGCTGCCGCCGTATTCTGTGCCGCTGTTATATCCGAATGATCGGATCCATGGTCCGAACCAGCTGTTATCCCACAGACTGTTATCCCACTGAACACCGTCATTGGCATCCCACTTACCGTCAGTCTTAGCAAACCATGTTGCTTCATGCGGTGTGTAACCGTGGTTATATGTCTTCATATCTGCTACATTGTTGTAGCCTACATGGTTCATTACTACATCCATGATTACTCGGATACCGTTGGCATGACATGCTGTTACGAATGCTCTAAACTCATCCAAAGTTCCAATATTCTGATCCAAAGCCGACCAATCCAGAGTATAATATCCGTGGAATGCGTAATGCGGGAAAGCTCCGCCTTTACCGCCTACCCAACCGTGAGCCTGCTCATACGGAGCTGTGATCCATATAGCGTTAATACCGAGGTTCTTGAAGTAGTCCATCTTAGCTGTCAGACCTGCCAAGTCACCACCGTGGAATGTTGCCACATCCTCATCTCCGCTTGTTCTCTGGCGTCCGTAGCTGTGGTCATTAGATGTATTGCCGTTATAGAATCGGTCTGTCAGCACGAAGTATGCGTTCACATTGTCCCATGTAAAGTAGTCTTTGCTCTCCGCAGTCACAGTAAGTGCCGATGAAGCATTGGCAGTGCCTTTGCCGTTAGTTACACTTGCACTCACAGTCAGAGTATCACCCTCACTTATACCGAGTGTTGAAGCACCAATCGTCAGCACATCATTGGTAAAGTCGGTATAAGAATATGTCCTGCTCACACCACCGCTTAATGTTACAGTCGCACTGCTGATAATATCATATCCGTTGTCCAATGTGATCGTAACAGTGCCGTTAAGAGGCAGCTTGCCACCGTCGGCAGGCTTGATCGTTACTTTCGGAGCAACCGGATCAGGCTTAACAGTCGGATCTGCATCATAGAATGTGCCATCGTCATACCAGAATGTCTTAGTCTTGGTCGATGTGATATTGCCGCTTGTTTTATTGAGTATAAATGTAAATGCTTTGCCTGCGGTCACATATTCTGCCGGTATGGTAAACATATACCACCCTGTATTGTTGTTCAGTCCGACTGCGGCACTCATTGTCGGCTGAGTATTCCAGGTATAGCCCATCTCTTCCAAACATGCCGCACCGTCCGGCTGCCATATCCACAATGACGGAGCAGATGATGATGCTACATACACATTGACATCATCACCTGACGGACCGACAGTCGTCGTAGTCACCGATGCAGTCGGATCACTGTCGTAGTATGTGCCGTTATCATACCAGAATGTCTTAGTCTTTGTTGTTGCGATATTGCCGCTGTTCTCATTCAGTATAAATGTAAATGTCTTGCCGGAAGTCATCTTTGCACTCGGTATGTTAAACATATACCAGCCGCTGTTATTGTTCATACCTGTTGCAGCAGTCATTGTCGGCTGTGTGGCCCATGTATAACCCATCAGTTCGCAGCACGCAGAACCACCTTCCTGCCATACCCAGATCTTCGGAGCAGATGATGCTTTTACATAGATATTCGCACCATCTACCGGTATCGTAGTAGTAGTAG
>JAFYAI010000035.1 GCA_017540815.1 Spirochaetales bacterium | reverse complement strand
TGTATGCCTCCCCGTTTATGATACCGAGCCTGTTCTGGAGCGGTGTTTACGCTCTGTTATAACGCAGGATTATCCCAACTTCGAGATCGTTATCGTAAGTGATAAGAGCCGAGGGCATGACAGTAATGGCAGAGATGCCAAGCAGATCGCGTTGGCGATGCAGTCAGCGATGAAGATGTTGCCGGCAACTATCCTGCATTCGAGTATGTCAACGGCTTGGGCAGCGGCTGGTATCTGCCTGCCAAAGATGAACTTAATGCAGTTTATGTAAATAAGACAGCCATTAATGCAGCACTTGGAGTCCTAAGCAGTGCCGGCGTATCGGCAACACTGCTTGGAACCAGCTGGTATTGGTCGTCGTCGTCCTACGATAATAATGATGCGTGGTATCAGAGATTCAGTGACGGCTATCAGTACGACGACTACTACCTCAAGTATAGTCGAAATAGCGTTCGTGCCGTGCGGGCTTTTTAACTATTCAACTATTTAACAAAAAAAACAGGATTTTGCACCAGCAAAATCCTGTTTTTTTTGTATCATGTTTTTTTATTCCAACTCTTGGATCTCAGACAGTGACAATCCTGTCGCTTCGCTGATTTTATTGTGCGGCATGCCCATCTTTTTGAGATTAGCGGCTGTTTCAAGTTTGGCGGCGTGAGAGCCCTCGGCGATGCCTTCCTCAAATATTTCTTTTTTACCTTTTTCCAACAGATTTTTCACGAAGTTCTTCTTATGCTCTTCCCAGCTTGCTTTCTCTCGTCGGGCATCTTCACGAGCGTAATACATATCACGGATTTTACTTGTCAGATTTGAGATACTCAATATCTTCTTAGCTTCTCCGATTTCGAGATATTCACTGCTAAACATTTTGACCTCCTCTGACGACGGATTGTTTATGAACTTGACCCATTTCTGCAGCATCTCATTTTCGATTATACCACCTTTTTCCGCTTTTGGCAACTCAATAAAGTGAATTTGCGATAAATTTGTTAATAAGTCGCCTCTTGCAGTGCGATAACTGAACTCGTTATGAGCATATTTGTTCCCATTGAAAAGATCAAAATCGACAAAGTTAATGCAGATTGTCTGTTTCAGAGAACCGTAATTTTTGCCGGATTTGAGCTGACCTGCGATAATGCGGCTCATATAGTGCAAAGTTCGGGGAATCATGTCATCGCGGTTAATCATCTGCATTTCAATATTGATAAGTATGTTGTTGTTCGTTACTGCGAAAATATCCATAATGGAATACTTGTCGTCTTTGTAACGCCTGTCGATATTAGGATTGGCGATTGTGACATCGACAATCTTCTGCCCGTCCGGCAGAGAAATAATTGAGTTTAGCAGAGATTTGGTGATCTCAGGATATTCTTTGTTGCCGAATATCAGTTTGAATGCGTAATCCACTTTGGGGTTCATTTCGCCCAACCGGGCATTGTTCTTGTTTTTGTGCATAATAGTACTCCTTAATTTTTTTCGGAAGATAAGAAGTCCTGCGAAGCAGGACTTCTTATCTTCCAGCAACACCCCTTATATATAACGCACGAAATGAAAAACCGGTCGAAGAATTTCTCCATTTTTGCAAAAAAAACAGCAAAAATCTTTAGATTTTTGCTGTTTTTTTTGCGTCATATTTTTTTTATTTACTGAAATCCCATCGTTTGAGTTCTGATTTATCCGGGATGATCAGATTCTGTCCGGCGATGATGAATCGCGGACTTCGCAGATTGTTGTATTTTGCCAGATCAGGGTAGTACCACGGATCGCCGTAATATCGCTTACAGATGTTCCAGAGGTTGTCACCGCGGCGGATGAAGTGTTTCTTGCCGTTAAGCTGCTTAACGCCTGTTGTCTGCGGCTCATATACCGGAGCAGGGCGGACAGTAGTAGTGGTCGTTACGGCAACTGTAGTAGTTGTCGGTTCTTCTTCAATGAAATCTTCGTAAGTGGTAGTCGTATTCTGTATAGTTGTCTTTGGCTTCTTAGGCTTAGGCTGCTGTTCACTGTTGGAGCATGCTTTCATACCGCAGATAATACCGAGGACAATAAGTACGAGCAGGAGAAAAATAATCACACCGATAAGAATGCCTTTCAGTGTACTGCTGTTTTTCTCTTCTTTGTATTCTGTATTGTAAGTCGTGCCGGCATAGTTGTTGTCGGCATTCTCATCATAGTTGTCGTCGTAGTTATTGTCGTCGAAGTTTTGATTATCATCATCGTTGAACTCATCGCCGAATGAGAAGTTATTCACAGCATCATCTTCTTCGATAGCCTTATTGTCGTCATAGTCGCTGATGTCGTCGATCTTCTTTGTATCCGAGTCACCGTCAAGGTCATCAATCTCTACATCACTGAGAGTCTCAGGGAAGATACGAGGAGTCTCATTATGCTCGATCTTGATATTAGTCTGCTCGCCGCTCTCCACATCCCATGCTTTGGCATAGAGCATTCCGTCATCGTCAAGACGCAGATGCACTTCAAGTCCCGGCTCGCCTTTAGCCGTCTTCCTTTTGATTGGGATGACGAGTTTGCCTAAGAATTCGTTATCGGCACATCTGTCACTGTTGCCTTCGTAGAGTTTTATAATTGCTTTTTTTTGGTTGTCTTTTACGGTTGTCAGGATTACTTTCTTATTCTTGATTTCGCCTTCTGTCAGGACAGGCACGAATGAGTCATCAAATAATCTGATTCCAATGCTTTTTGGAAGAGCCATAATATCCCCCTAAATTAAATTTATATATTATATGTCGGTATAAAAATTAAATCTCTTGACAAATTTTAACTTTTTTTTTATAATTTTTTGTATAAAGTCATACAAATCATCGTCTGCCGATACTTATTCGGTACTGTGATGAGATTTTGCTATGATATGATTTTCAGAAAAAAGGATACACAGTTGTCTCTTACCATTATTATATTATTTGTTGCAGTGATTGCTTTGCTTTCGGTCGCTGTGATCATTTTTATAGCGATGTTCCGCAGTCAGAGACAGAAGATGCTGCTGACTAAACCTGAGCCGATCGGTACAGAGACTAAGAATGCCAAACCTAAAGATGATTATTACATTCAGATAGCACAGATTAAGAGACTGCTCAATCAAAATCCCGAAGCATTCGACTCACGGGAGCAGTTGGGAGACTGCTATGTCGCTGTCGGAAACAATCAGTCTGCACTGAAAGAATATATCACTGTCCTCGATCGTCAGACGAATATGACTGACGGAGACAAGATTCGTCTTATGAATAAGATTGCTCAGGCTTATATCGATGTCGGCAATTTTACCGAGGCACAGAAGTTTTGTCGGCTTGTCAGGCAGATTGATCCTAAAGATCTGCAGGCTACGACTAACCTCGCAGTTACACTGCTTAAGACAGGTGAGGTTGAGAAGGGACTCGTTATACTGAAGAAGATCCAGCCTCTGCATCCGACTGATGCACGCATTGCCAAGTATATGGGGATTGCTCATTATCTTAATAAGAGTTACACATCGGCAGTTTCCTGTTTTACATACTCGGATAAGCTCCGACCTCTTGACGGCGAGTCACTGTTCTACAATGGCGTATCGATGCTTATGTCTGATTCTTCTCAGGCTGTGTATTATCTTGAGCAGGCTGCCAAAGATCCGGTCTATGGTGCTGAGGCTCATTATTTCTTAGGCAAGCATTATCGCGGTAAAAATGACTACAAGCAGTCCAATCATCATTTCGCAGCAGCGGCTGCAGATAAGAATGTGAAAGCACCATTATATCTCGATGCGTATTATACGATGGGGTTGAACTACGCAGAGATGAATGACATCGCCAATGCTGTTAGGTGCTGGCAGGCAGTCTCGGCTAAGAAGCCTGACTATCAGGATGTCGCTCAGAAACTGCAGGTTATGGGCAGCCGTAACTCATCCGATAATATGAAGATATTCATAGCCGGAACTCCTACACAGTTTGCAGATTTGTGTAAGCGGTTTGCCGTATTCTATGCAGAGACGGATGCAGCGATGTTTGACTCTCATTTCACTGTCGATCAAGCATACAATGGCGATGCCGGCTATGTGATCACAGGACAGTGCCGCAGTGATACAGGCAAAGAATCGTATATATTCCTGTTTGTTAGAGAGACCGGCACTATCGGTGATGTATATGTCCGCTCTGTCCATAAACAGATGAAAGACTCTAAGATTGACAAGGCTGTCTGTGTAACATGCGGCACTTTCAGCGATGTTGCTAAGGATTTCGTATCGGCTCGGATGATCTCACTGCTTGATAAAGACGATACTAATGCTATCCTGCAGAAAATATAATCGAACAATAAATGGGGATCGATAATGGCTTTAGATGAAAGCATTTTTAGTGATAAGACAATCGAAAAACTCGACAATACAAAACTCCGATATGAGGAGCTGACGCGTCTGCTCTCGGATGTCAATGTTATTAATGACATGGCACTCAATAAGCAATATTCCAAAGAATATGCCGTGATAGAGCCGCTCGTTGCCAAATATAATGAATATAACGACATAATCAGGCAGTATCATGACTCAGAAGAGCTTATCGCCGATGAGACAGATAAAGATCTCATATCGATGGCAGAGGAAGAGTTGGACGCACTCCGAGCGAAGTATGAGAGTGTCACTAAGGAACTGCGTGTGCTGCTCATACCGCCTGATCCTATGGCGGATAAAGATATTATTATGGAGATCCGTGCCGGAACAGGCGGCGAAGAGGCTGCTCTGTTCTGCGGGGAGTTGTTCCGTATGTATAGTCGCTACGCCGAGAAGATGCATTGGAAAGTCGAGATCCTCGACAGCAATGAGACCGAGATGGGCGGCTACAAAGAGATAGTATTCTCCATATCCGGCAAAAAGGTATATGAGAATATGAGATTTGAATACGGCGGTCACAGAGTCCAGCGAATACCTGTAACGGAGACTAACGGGCGAGTCCATACATCTGCTGTAACAGTCGCCGTGTTGCCGGAAGCCGAAGAAGCAGATGTTGAGATACGAGACGAAGATCTGCGTATAGATGTATGCCGATCAGGCGGTGCAGGCGGT
>JAFYAI010000034.1 GCA_017540815.1 Spirochaetales bacterium | reverse complement strand
ATCTCCGTGCCTTTGAGATTGTAGCCGTCATACCAGCTTTTACATTCGGTGAAGTCACGCCCGTAACGCCTGCAAAGTGCCATCACTTCCTCTTCGGTGAATCCTGTCCACTCGGCAAACGGCCCGATACGAAGCATATTATATTGGTCGAATGTATTTAACTTGCTCTGGATCTTGTCTTTCATTATCGGCAGAATTCCCGTCAGATATGCAAGAGTAATCGCCGGCTTGAGTTCGGCATTCTTAAACAATGAGTTAAGGAAACCGAGGTAAACATCAAACTCCTCAGCTGAGACTTTCTCACGGATCATAACATCATACTCATCGATGATGATGATGAATGTCTGATGAATCTGATTGAATACAGTCTGAATATAATCAGAGATCGAAACAGGACATTTAAACACAACATCGGTGAATGCTTCCCGAAACTCATCACAAACCATCTGTGTCACATAGTCTATCACATTGTCAGGTCTGCTTTGAACCGGGATAATCGTCTTCCACTTGGAGTACATCGCATTCAAGTCAACTTTGATTACATTATATTTATTCAGATGATTGCCGAATGTCTCTGACGCAGATATTTTATACGGAGCAAAAAGCGATGCCGAGTCAGCACCTTTGGAGTAATACGCTGCAAGCATATCTTCGGCAATCGATTTGCCGAACCTGCGGGGTCTCGAAATACAGACAAACTTAAAGTCGGCATTATCCAGCCTGCGGTTAGTCTCCTCGATAAGCATCGTCTTATCAATATATGTGCCTGTCTGAACCTGCTGAGTGAAGTTCTGATTACCCGGGTTAAGATATACGCCCATAAACTGCTCCTTACACTAAATATACCAAAAAATGAGGAAAATGACAATAAAAAAAATCAGATTTTGCTATTTAAAAATTCATTTTTTTGATATAATTATACCGACACTCTATCGGAGACGAAAAAAATTGCCGAAGAAATTATTTATTGGATTATTGTTACTAACAGCGACTCTTACCGCTTTTGCATCAGATCACGACGATCTGCTGCTTGTTCAGTTGCACTCCGACGAGTATGCGACATACAGCGACGGCATCGCCATTCTCAGACTGCTCTACAATGAGACTGATCACAATGCGATGTTCCTCGACAATCTGCTTTGGGCGGCCGGCAAGAAGATCTTCAAAGTCTCACTGCCGATCAAGACAGACAAGCTCGATCCGGAACTCACCAGGATGGAGTTCGCTTATTGGCTGTGCGGGCTGTATAATCTGAGCAGCCGCGAGCCTGTTGGCAGGCCGATGAGATATTGGTCATACAAGATCTGCACAGAATTGGGCATCATGCAGACTGGCGGCGGACCGGCAGAGCGGCTAACCAAGTCACAGCTGATCGATATATTCGCAGTCGCAGAATACTATGTCCGTGCACATAATCTCACCATCAACGCTGACATCACTAACGAGATACTGCCGCAGTCATCCGACAATACTGACGACAGATATAAGGAATACCCACACTGGCGGCGTACATTATACCGAGAGTTAGACGATCAGCAGGACGAAGAATATCGTCAGCGTAAAAAGGCTCGTGATGCCCGAAGAAATGCCAAAAAAGAGAAGGTGCTGCAGTAATGAAACGGATAATATTATTAACTATATGTATGATTGCGGCATTCTTTGTTCCGGCAGTGTCATTCTCACAGGAGATCTCATCACCTGATGAAAATATAACAGACTCCACATCCGACCGCCGCACACTCAATGTGACAGACGAATCATTCGTGCCTAATGACAAGCACAGCAAATACAAAGTATACGGTATGGGCGGCGGATTCATCTCTGCCCGCGGACGCATTATGCTCGGCGAGGACAATCAATACGCATCAACAAACAATGACGGCACGCCGAGACTCTTCCCTGCTGACGGGTATAACATAGCCCTTGAGACTAAACTTTGGGCAGCACTGATGTTCAAAGAAGAGTCGATGCTTCGTGCCGGAGGCAGCGTTATGTTCCGCTACAATGACGGCAGGCTGTATCCGATATTCCACATTGATGAACTTTACTTCAAATGGCGATACCCAATGGGTGACATCATTATCGGAAGGAATATATGTTCGACATTCGATCCGATGCTGTTTGGCGGACCGCTCGACGGCATCCAGCTCAATCTCAATGTGCCATTCTTAAACTTCCGATCTTTTATGGGATATACCGGATTTCTCGGACTGTTTCATCCGTATAATAACCCATACACCATCACGCAGTATGACAGAACATACCACGAAGACTCCAACCTTGCACTGCTTGAACCGGAGTATAACTTCATATTCAATGCTGAGCAGGCGATGAGATTCTTCTTCTGTACCGACTTCGACATATATCTTGCCGGCATTCATATCAATCCATACTTCCTCATGCAGATCGATATGTCGGAGATGCGTCTTGATGATCGGCCGAATAACATTAACACGATTAACACATTCCATCTCGGACTGAATAACGAAGGTCGGATTATAGACACTCTCTACTATAAGATTAATATAGTCGGGATGTTTGGATTCAATAAGGACATCCCAACCGGTGAGATCAATCGGCTGCTTAGCTGTGCATTCACTTCTCAGCTGCGATACACATTCACGAAGGCTGGACACTCAACACTTATGCTTGGCTACGCATTCGGCTTAGGCAATCAGATCTCCGATGAAGATACTAATGCCTTCTGGGCGGATAACTACCATCGTGAGTCGAACAAATTCTACTACTACGGTCGATTTGACGGCGGATATGTGCTTAATCCTATCTTGTCCAATATCCACAGCATATCATTCCGCTATCAGGTTACGCCGGTTGATAAAGACAGAGTTAAACTCTCTCTCTATGCCGGCATTTATCAGACATTCAAGTTTTGGTCTGATGCAGCGATCTCATTCAAAGGATTCGAGAGTGACAATGCTGTCGTCGGTACTGAGTTCGACTTCGGACTGAATGTGAACTGCATGCCTGTATTCACATTCGGATTGGACTTCGGAGTCCTTATCCCTGAGAATGGCGTTCTTACAATGCCGATATTCCGAGGCGGCATGAGTTTCGTCTGGACAATATAAAACACTGAATAAATGAGACTCCCTATCGAAAATCTCATTTAGTTTTTACAGATTAGCTCCGCAGTTATCACAGGAAATCGGACTCGCATACCCCTTGCGGACAAGATGCTCGTGATGACAGCGTGGACAATAGACCGAGTTAAACAGCTGCCCCTGCACTCTCAGATGAAGTGACTTCGCCCGATCAAGACAATTAGGCTTAACGAGCTGCGATGTGATCTTATACGCACTCTCGAAGTCATTGAGCTGATAGAATGACTCCGCCAGATTGAGAGCCGCATCTTCATTGTCGCCATTACGATCAAGTGCCTTGTAGAAGTTACGCTGAGCCTCGGCGAGATTGCCCAAACCCATATAGAGTTTGCCCAGAGTAT
>JAFYAI010000033.1 GCA_017540815.1 Spirochaetales bacterium | reverse complement strand
GTGCGGCGAACCCAACAGTCGCCTGTTCGCTGTATGGCATACCGAAGACGAGAGCCTCAACAGACTCTGACTTCACCATTCTGACTAACTCTGCGAAAGTGTCAGGAGTGTTAGCCAATGTCTGCGACTGTCCTGCGATAATCTGCATCGGATCTGTCATTGCTACGCCGATACGCACATCGCCATAGTCGATAGCCATTATCCTGCCCATCACTCAAACTCACTGAAAATAGAATTAAGCATGATAATATGCTCACCGAGCAGTTTTTGAGCAGCCTGTTTGTCATTGAGTTTAAACAGAGCACTGGTTAATTCCCGAACTGCTGAGCGCACTTTCTTATCTGCCATAACTACTTGTGCGATAATCGTGTCCTGAGCAGACATATTCCCCGAATGGCCAAGCCCGCCTGTCATCTGACGATGAACCTTATCAAGCGGATTACCGGGAAACATACTGCCGTTTGGACGGCTCTGATTGATTGCACTGATTAAATCTTGTTCGTTTTCTATCATAATGATATAATAATGCTAAATTCTAAAAAAGTCCAGCAAAATATGGAAAAATTTATTTTATAATGAATTTGAATGTGTTTTATGTAAATACTAATTTTTTGGAAAAAAAAACTTGAAATTTATAAAGTTATGTACTATAATATGCAGTGAGGAAGTGCATTTTGCAAATCTTTCTTATTTCACTTTATAGGAGAGCGATATGGGAATTTTTAAGGCTTTAGGACGACTTGTTAAACGAACATCGGACATGGGTGAGGGTGCTATCGACAATGCTGCAGATAAGATGCTTACTGCAAATGAGTCTTCAATCAGAGCACAGTACAGAAAGGTTCGCGAAGATTTAATCAAGAATCACACGACTATCAGAAGTTCTGTTGCTAATCTGATGGCTATCAATGAGGAAAAGAAGTCAGAGACTGCTGATCTTGAGAAGAAACTCAAGGACCTTGAGACTAAGAAACTTGGTGCTGTTCGCAAATTCAAAGAAACTAACGATGCTAAATATCAGGAAGCATTTACGGAATATGCTAATCAGGCAACTATGACTACGGAAAAGATCGCATCTAATAATGAGTTGATCAAATCCAATGATGAGAATATCGAAAAGTTTAAGAGACAGTTGACGAGTATTCAGCAGAAGATTAACGACATCAAGTCTCAGGAAGATCAGGCTGTTGCAGATATTACATCTGCTAAGCAGATCACTAAGATCAACGATATGATGGCAGGTGTAACTGCGGATACCAATATGCAGGGCTTACAGGTGATCGAAGAGGCTCGTAAAAAGGCTTTGGCTAAAGCAAAATTATCTGCAGAGCTTAGCGGCACATCTGCAGCGTCACTTGATGACGAACTGCTTGCAGCCGGCAATTCTGCAAATGATGAGTTTGCACGAATGCTTGCTGAAGAAGAAGCAAAAGGCTAAATCTTAATATAATTACCGTGTTATATTGATATGGCACGGTAATCTGATATGATATATCAAATCTCTTTTCTATAAATATAAAGAAGGTAAAATGATTACAAAAACATTTGGGATGAATGGCGTTCATCCAAATGATTATAAATCTTATACAAGCAGAAAGCCGGTAGAGTATATAGATGTGCCTGATAGAGTGTATATACCTGTTGGTCAGCATATAGGCAAGCCTGCGAAGATTGTCGTTCAGGTTGGTGATATTATCGAAGAGGGACAGCTGATAGCAGAGGCTGACGGTTTCGTCTCTGCTAATATTCATGCGTCTATTCCGGGAACTGTAGTCGGCATAGAGAGCCGTTATCAGACTAACGGACGCAAATGCGATGTCATTGTCATTGAGCTTAACGGCAGATTCTCCAAGACGGGCAGTGCAGTCCAGCTTGCCGACTGGAAGTCGATGAGTAAGAAAGACATCCTTACGAAGATCCAGCAGGCCGGTATAGTTGGTATGGGCGGAGCCGGATTTCCGACACATGTTAAGCTCACTATCCCGAAAGAAAAAACTATCGATACTCTGATCATTAATGGTGTTGAATGTGAGCCGTTCATTACTGCTGATCATCGACTTATGCTGGAGAGATCAGAAGATATATTAGAAGGTATCGGCATTCTGAATAAAGTCGTTGATGCGAAGAATGTCTGTATCGGTATAGAAGCTAATAAAAAAGATGCAATTAAGCGGTTAAAGACTCTCTGTCATAACCGCTATCCATACAAGATCGTTCCTTTGAAGGTGCATTATCCTCAGGGTGATGAGAAACAGCTGATTAAAGCGATCACCGGCAGAATACTGCCTACTGATAAGCTGCCTCTCGATGTCGGTGTAGTGGTTGAGAATGTGGCAACTACTGTGGCTATCAAGGAAGCGGTTGCCAATGATAAGCCGCTCATTGACAGGATTATAACAGTGTCTGGCAGCGGCGTTACGCATCAGCGTAATCTCAAAGTAAAGATCGGAACGCTGGTTAAAGATATTATCGATGGATGCGGCGGACTGAGAGACGGCGTTAAGAAGGTTGTTGTCGGCGGTCCGATGATGGGATTTTCTCAGATGAACCTCGACGCTCCTGTTACCAAAGGCACTAACTGCATACTCGCATTCACAGATGATGAATATATGGACTTCGTTAATAATGCAACATGTATCAGTTGCGGCAAATGTGTCAGTGCGTGTGCATTCGGACTTATGCCGACATTGATGAATAAACATATCAAGTATAAACAGTTCGACAAAGCGAAAGACTTAGGTCTTATGTTCTGTAAAGAATGTGGTGCATGCTCATGGGTGTGCCCTGCACATATTCCGCTCACACAGATTTTCAGAATGGGTAAGGACATTGTGAAGAAACAGGGGATATAGAAGGAGTTCCTATGAGTTATGAAGCAGTAATGGAACGAGTTAAAGATGTTCCTGAAGAGTATCTCGACGAAGTTTCTGATATGATAGAATATGTTATCTATCGGCATGGCAATTCTAAAAAAAATATTCAAAAAGGGAATCTTTCAAAGTATTGGGGAACATTAAATTTCGATGGAGATCCTCTTGAGATACAGAGACGGTTGCGTGATGAGTGGGATTGATTATATTGCTGATACTAATGCTTTGCTGTATATCTTTAAAAAGAATCCATGTATGAAACCTTATCTTGATTGTAGATTTGGCATTTCAGTTGTGACAGATATTGAACTTTTATCTTTCCCTAACATAACCGATGAAGAGGAGGATGCTTTTTCTAAAATGATTGACGACTCGATTGAGTTCCCTCTTGATATTTTTACAAAAAATAGAGCCATTCAAATCCGCAGAACTTATGGCACGAAACTTCCTGATGCGATTGTCGCAGCAACGGCTATTGAGAATAAACTGCCGCTTGTCACAGCCGATAAAGGTTTTAAAAAAATTAAAGAACTTGATCTGCAGCTTCTTGAACCTAAAATTTCTTAATTTAGTAAAAAAAACCGAGCATATATGCTCGATTTTTTTATATTATTTGTTCAGAAATGATCTGAGTTCAGCTGTCTGCGGGTGTTCTATAATATCAGGCGTGCCTTCTTCGCAGATACTGCCGTTAGACATGAATACGATCCTGTCAGAGACATTTTGTGCGAATGCTATCTCGTGCGTGACTATGATCATCGTGAGATGTTGTTGGGCAAGATCCCTGATGATCTTGAGTATATCTGAAGTCAGCAGCGGATCAAGTGCGGAAGTAGGTTCATCAAACAGAACCGCTGTAGGATTCATCGCTAATGCACGGGCGATCGCTACACGCTGCTGCTGTCCGCCTGACAGTTGGCAAGGGTAGGCATCCCGCTTATCAGACAGATTAACTCTCTCCAATAAACTCATCGCTTTGTCTTGTGCTTCTTTCTTGGATGCTTTATTGACTATCATCTGACTCATCGTTACATTCTCGATGACGGACTTATGCGGGAATAAGTTGAATCCCTGAAATACCATCCCGAGACTGCGATAGGCTTGTGATGTGTATGTGTTATGCTGGTATTCACCGTCAATAACGACAGGAGTACCGCATATAGTTATACTGCCTTGGCTGATTGATTCCAGATTGATGAGACTTCGCAGGAATGTACTTTTGCCGCCACCGCTTGGTCCAAGCAGAGATATTACTTCTCCCTGTTCGACTGTCAGATCAATGCCTTTGAGGACTTCGAGTTTGCCATAAGATTTATGTATGTTGCGGGCTTCTATTACTGTCATATCATTCTCCTTAGCGATAATAGTTCAGCTTTTTCTCGATGAATGAGAACAGCAGCGTCAGCAGACCAACGAAGATCAGATAGTATATCCCTGTGAAAAACAGCGGCCAAATTATCCCCTCTCTTGTGAAACGCTCAGCACACATTACTACTTCGGCAATGCCGATCACTCTTGCCAAAGATGTATCTTTGACAAGAGTGATTATCTCATTGCTCATCGGCGGGACTATCCTCTTAATGATCTGCATCAGACATACATGCCAGAATGTCTGCCAACCCGTCATACCCAAAACTTTCGCTGCCTCAAACTGTCCTGCGGGGATGCTCTGGATACCGGCACGGTATATCTCTGAGAAATATGCAGCGTAGTTGATAATGAATGCAACTAGCACAGCAGTCATCCTGGACTTCATCGGTATATCGAATATTATCCCCGGAACATATAAGATAACGAACATCTGCAGCATTAGCGGCGTGCCGCGGATTGCCCATATAAATGCCTTGGCTATCCAGCGAATCGGACGAAAAGAAGCCGTCGAGCATATACATATCAGTACACCGAGAGGAATCGCCCCAAGCAGTGTCGCTGTGAATATAAACAGCGTTTGGATGAAACCGTTAGTCAGTGATAAGAAAACATTATAAAACATCTGTATTGATCACAAAGTTATCAGTCAAGCAGCAGTCCGTCGAGTTTGTATTTCTCAGCGATAGCTTTCAGTGAGCCGTCTGCTGTCATCTCGGTTATGATTTTATTGATCTTATCAGTCATATCGCTGCCCTTACGCAATGCAATGCCGTATAACTCAGGATCACCCAGGATAACATCAGCGACAGCAAGGTCTGCAAAGTCAGTTCCTTCACCGATCGCACCGAAACTGATAACATAGTCTACTACAGCTGCGTCAGCTAACCCGGACTTAACTTCCAGCAGAGCTTTAGTCTGCGAATCCACAGGTGTAATGGTGGCTTTCTCGAAGAATCCGAGAGTTTTAGTGACATTCTCTGCTGCCGATCCCTGCTCAACTGAAACAGATATACCGTCTGCACTTTTTTCATATTGTTCAATCTTGTCAGACTTAGTGATGAGGATCTGTCTGTTCTGCAGGTATGGTTTCGTAATGGAGAAGTTGGTCTTTAATTTTTCGGTGATAGTCATACCGTTCCAGATACAGTCTATGTTTTTGGAGGTCAGCTCAGTCTCTTTGAGATCCCAACTGATCTCTACAAAATTGGCTTCGAGTCCGAGTTTATCGCATACTGCTTTAGCGAATTCTGTATCAAAACCAACGAGATTGCCTTCTTCATCGTGATAATTCATCGGTGCAAAAAGTGTTATGCCGATGGTCATGCTGCCTTTTGATTTAATATACTCATAGTCGGTTTGGTTTTTCTTCTGGCAGCCAAGCATACCGAATGCGATAACTGCAATAGTACAAAGAACAAAAATTTTTTTCATAATGATGCTCCTATAGAAAAAATGAAATGGAAATAATATATTTTAAACGCATTCTGAAAATGCGTTAGTATGCCAAAAGTTTATCGAGCCGATACTTGACTGCTATCGCATTAAGTGAACCGTCAGCCCTCATATCAGATATAATTTTATTGATCTTCTCGACCATATCGCTGTCTTTGCGGAATGCGATGCCGTACAACTCGCTGTCTCCAATGGTGCGATCCACGATAACAAGATTATCAAGGGCAGTGCTTTCTCCGAATGCTCCAAATGACAGAACATAGTCAACTATCGCTGCATCAGCCGTTCCTGCTGCTACTTCATTCAGTGCTTTCATCTGTGAGTCGAACGGAGTATATGTGACATCTTTCTGCAGGAACATTGCTATCTGCTCACCGGCTGACCCCTGCTCGGCAGCGATATGTGTCCCGTCAATGCTGTCAGCCAAAGCTGCTGCCTTGTCTTTCAGAGATACCAGCACTTGTCTGTTGCCCATATACGGATCGGAGATGGTTAGTTTTTTTTGCAGCTGCTCCGTAATAGTCATACCGTTCCAGATACAGTCTATGTTTTTGGAGACAAGTTCAGTTTCTTTCAGATCCCAGTTAATCTCTATGAACTCGGGAGTCAGACCGAGTTTTTTACAAACCGCCTGTGCAAATTCAGTATCGAATCCGACAAGTTCTCCATCAGTGTTATGATAGTTCATGGGAGCAAACATCGTAATACCGATAGCTAACTTGCCCTTTGTTTTAATATATTTATAATCGCTCTCGGTATTTGACTTAGCACATCCAAGCATACACAGTAGGAGTGTTATGTTGATTATCGCTCTTATTATACCCTTCATTATGTTTTGCTCCGTTTATATTATATTTTATCTTTATTCAACTGTTTTATATCAGTGTATCAGCAATTTTTCGATGCCGTATTTACGGGCTATTTCTGCCAAAGTGCCGTTTTTCTTCATTTTGGTAATGATTTTATTGACTTTTGATGTCATATTGGATTTTTTGCGGAATGCGACTACCATAACTTCATCAGCACTCATTGGACGCTCACTCATAACCAGATCTTTGAAAAGTGAATCAGTTCCGATACCGCCGTGTAGCATCAGATAATCTATAACTGCTGCATCAGCTGCTCCTGACTCGACATCATAGATGGCATGGAGCTGCGAGTCGGCAAGGTTTATATGTATATCATCCTGTATGAAAAGAGTAATCAATTCTCCTGTTGAGCCTGCCTCGACAGATATAACGGCATTGTCAAGGGACTCCTCTAATTCTTGGATACGGGATTGTTTCGCAATAAGGACTTCTTTGCTGGCTATATAAGGCTGAGTTATGGACAGTTTCTCCTCTCTCTCTGTAAGAGTAGTGCCGTTCCATATACAGTCGATATTTTTCTTCTCCAACTCTTTGTCCCGCAGATCCCAATTAATATCGATGAATTCGGCATCCAATCCGAGTTCGGCACAAACCTCTTTGGCAAACTCCGTATCAAATCCGATGAGATTGTCATCTGCATCATGATAGTTCATCGGCGGAAACTCTGTGATACCTATCCTTAGGACGCCGTTGGATTTTATATATTTGTAGTCATTTTCGATGCCTTTACCGCAACTGATAACACTCAGTAATGCAGTAACCAATACGCCGAGTCTAAAAATGTTCTTCATATCAGCTAATGCTCCTTGATATAACCTACACAGATTATACCATATAATATCGGATTTGTCTTTATAAATATTTATTTTTAAAAAAATTATAAAAATTTAGCATTCTAATGCGTTTGATACTCGGAGAAGAGTAATGAAAAAGTTAAAATTAATGCGTCATCCCGAACTTGATCCGGGATCTCCCTATCCATGGCGGAGATGCTGAATCAAGTTCAGCATGACTGAGACTATTTCAGCAGTCTCACATCAGAGTGCTAAATTTTTTATTCGTTTTTTAATGCTTCAATAACTTCATCATTGATCTTGAAAGTATGCTCTGCTGCAGGGAAAGTCTTAGCTCTAACTTCATCGCAGTAACTGTTCACTGCATTGAGGATGATCGAGCCGACATCCGCGTATTGTTTAACGAATTTCGGACGCATATTGTCACACATACCGATAATGTCATTGATAACCAGCACCTGACCGTCAGAGTCTACACCTGCACCGATACCGATACTCGGTACAGAGAGTTTGCTCTGGATGAGCGTCATCAGTTTCGCAGGAATGCCTTCAAATGTAAATGCAAATACTCCTGCATCCTGCAGTGCCAAAGCATCACGGATAAGATTGCGGGCACTGTCGAGATCTTTGCCCTGCACTTTGAATCCTCCAAACACATTGATAGACTGCGGTGTCAGTCCGAGATGTCCCATAACCGGTATCTTGGGGGCGATGATTGCCTTAATCGCATCAAGTATCTCAATACCGCCTTCGATCTTTACAGCATCGACACCCGACTCCTTGATAATGCGTCCTGCATTACGCACAGCATCCTCTGCTGATACATGATAAGACATGAATGGCATATCTGCAACGATACATTTGTCCGTAGCACCGCGTTTAACGGCTCGTGCATGGTAGATAATGTCATCGACTGTTACAGGCAAAGTACTGCTGTTGCCCTGATAGACCATTCCCAGCGAGTCACCGATTAGGATTGCATCTATATTGCTTCTGTTGAATACACACGCTGTTGCATAGTCATAACATGTCAGCATAGTGATCTTCTCATTTTTTGCTTTCTTTTCCGCAAAAATACTTATACCGCTCATATTTTAGCTCCTTAGTATATGAGATGCTGAATCGAGTTCAGCATGACTGATGTTAGATGAGATGGTGAATCGAGTCCGTCTAACGGATGCCTTGCCGTCATCCCGAACTCGTTTCGGGATCTCTTTCATTTTTTAATTAACTCTATCACTCTCTCCAGCTCATCCAATGAGAAATACTCAATCTGGATCTTGCCTTTGAACGAAGTGCCGTTGATCGTTACTTTGGTTTGCAGTGTTTCCGACAGTTCACGCTCCGCATTAACTATCTCGACTTCGCGAATGCCTGTTCCGCTGCCGGAGGATGGCTTGCCGCCGTTGATTGGCAGCGGCCACTTCTTGGACAACGCCTCTGCCTCGCGGACAGAGATCTGATTGTCACGCAGATGGACAGCGAAGCCGAGTCTGTCTGCTTCGTCTTCTACAGCGAGGATCGCTTTGGCATGACCGACTGTTATCTGTTTGTCGATGAGCATTTTCTGAATAATCGGATCAAGTCCAAGCAGACGCATCGCATTGGCGATCGCTGCACGGCTCTTGCCGACTCGCTCAGCCATCTCTTCCTGTGTCAGATTATACTGCTGGATAAGGTTAGAGTAAGCGAGAGCTTCTTCAATGGCGTTGAGATTCTCTCGCTGGATGTTCTCGATCAGAGAGATCTCCAGCTTCTGCCGCAGAGACAGATCTTTTATCAGGACAGGTACTTTCTCAAGTCCTGCGGCTATCGCTGCTCTGTAACGCCGCTCACCGGCGACTATTTCGTATTTGTCGCCATTCTTAGTTACGGTGATCGGCTGGATGATGCCGATAGCCTTAATCGACTGAGCCAACTCGTTAATCGCTTCTTCGGAGAACTCCTTACGCGGCTGATTGGGGTTGGTGATAATATCGCTGATATTCATCTCAACGAATCCTGCAAGTACGGCATTCTGCGAGCCGTCTGTGCCGTCAGACTCCTCAGAGCGGACATTGACATCAAGCAGTGCATTGATGCCTTCCGCATTGTCATTCATAAGGTTGATGCCGATATTGCCAAGTCCTGTTTTAGTTTTACCAGACATTGTTATTCTCCTTTTGGAACACTTTGCGGAGTATCTTTAGCGATAAACTCTTTCGCAAGTTCCATATATGCCTGACTGCCGATACATGTCTCATCGTGAGTGATGACAGGCTCTCCGAATGACGGAGCCTCGGCAATGCGGACATTGCGCGGTATCATCGTGCGGTAAACTTTTTCTTTGAAATATCCGCAGACAGTTCGCACTACATCGTCGGTAAGGTTTGTTCGGCGGTCAAGCATCGTCATAACGACACCTTCGATGGTCAGATTGGGATTAACCTTCTTGCGGACTCGGTTAATCGTATTGACGAGTTGAGTCATACCTTCCATTGCGAAGAACTCCGTCTGCAGCGGCACGAGTACCGAGTCTGCGGCAGCGAAGCCGTTAAGCGTTAATATACCGAGTGACGGCGGACAGTCAATGAATATATAATCATAATCATCACGCACACTGTCGATGGTCTTCTTGAGGAAATATTCTCTGTTGTCCATCTTTATAAGTTCTACGCCTGCACCGGTAAGGTTGATATTCGCAGGCAGCACGAAGAGATTTTCGATTTTGGTGGATCGAATGCAGTTCTTAGTCTCTGCTTTGCCCATCATTGCTTCGTAAATGGTGTTGGCATTCTTATCTACGCCCAACCCGGAACTGCAGTTGCCCTGCGGATCGAAGTCTACAGCCAACACTCGCTTGCCGAGTGTCGCCAATGATGCGGACAGATTTATCGCGGTCGTTGTCTTGCCTACGCCGCCTTTCTGATTTGCGATAGTTATTACTTTTGAGTTCATTATGGACTCCGGTTTATTTCATCATTATTATTGATATTCATCGGCAATTATAACAAAAAAATCGGATAAATTCAATGATAAATATCATAAAACTTATCAGACCGAAATGAAATCAATGAAAAGTTCGGTGATTTATATATTACAGATCTTTTAGCATTTTAAAAAAATCTTTCAATCTCTCATATTCATTCCTGCGGCAGACGGCGTAGTACTCGACATGGGCGGCCTCGTCGCTTATCGGGATATTCACTCTGTCCGATGGAAAGCCGGGATGTTCAAGAGTGAGGTTGCTTGCAAATGACGGCAGACTGCTTGTGTTGACAAGTGTCGAGAAGTTGTCCCGCTCATTCTGAATGAGGAACTTGCTGTGTGGCATCCATTCTTTATGGACAGCATTCCAGAATCCTATGTCACGCATCAGCAGCATCGTCTCTCCGTCAATGTCGGCAAATGAGACAGTCTTGCGATCGGCGAATCGGTGTGTCGGCGGCACTGAGAAATACAGATATTCTTCACCGCAATATGTTCGGATATAGCCGTCATCGGGGACGCATTTTGTCAGAATGCCGATGCTTACAGAGCCGTCCCCCAGCCCTCTCAGAATGTGTGACTCATCGGAGAGCTCGGTTGCTGCCGTCGTGTCGGGATAGCACTTCATCAGCAGCGGCGGCAGAGACCACAGCGGAGCAGGTGCAACAGATGCGATCGTGACGGTATGTGACCTGTGATAGTATTGCCTGACATCACTTTTCATTCGGTCAATGTCATCGGCTATGCGTCGTGCATATCTGACGGCGTATCTGCCGTATTCTGTCAATGCGATTGTGTTGGCAGTGCGTGTAAAGAGCGGGACATCGAGTTCCGTTTCGAGTTTGCGTATTGCCCGGCTCAGCGACGGCTGACTTGTGTTTGCCATCTGTGCTGCCTGTGTGACAGAACCGCATTCTGCGAATGCCAAAAACTGATATATCTGGTATAATTCCATAAAACACCTCATTATCTTATCGGCATTTGTTCCTGTTTACTATACTTCAAACGCATAGCACATTGCGAAACTTATATTGTTCAAACATAAAAAAATATTGTATATTATCATTGTTGAAAAAAAATCTGAGCAAATAAGGAGACACAAAGATGAATATCGGAAATGTAACATTATCAAACGGTGTAAAAATGCCGCTGGAAGGGTTCGGAGTATTCCAGGTTCCTGATCCGGCTGTATGCAGGCAGGCTGTACTGGATGCCATTGAGACCGGGTATCGGCTGATCGATACTGCTGCTATCTATATGAATGAAGCTGCCGTCGGTGAAGCGATTAAAGAAGCAATAGCAAAAGGTGTCGTTAAGCGTGAAGAATTATTCATCACAACGAAATTGTGGTGCAATGCTGCAAGTTATGACGGAGCTAAGAAGGCTTTTGCCGACTCGATGAATAATCTCGGTCTTGATTATCTCGATCTGTATCTCATTCATCAGCCTTTTGGCGATGTATACGGTGCATGGCGTGCAATGGAAGAACTGTATCAGGCAGGTAAGATCCGTGCAATCGGAGTGTCGAATTTCTACATCGGCAGATTTACTGAGTTTGCAGAGATCGTTGATCTCAAGCCTATGGTCAATCAGATAGAGCTGCATCCGTTCTACTCGCAGTATGACGCAATCGAAAATATGAAACAGTACGGCACTGTTCCGCAGGCATGGGGACCGCTCGCCGAAGGCAAGCACGGCATATTCACTCACCCTGTGCTGAGTGCTGTCGGAGCAAAATACGGCAAGACAGCGGCACAGATCGCTCTGAAATGGAATATTCAACGCGGCGTATCGGTTATGCCGAAGAGTATTCACAAAGACAGGATGGAGCAGAATATCGCATTGTGGGACTTTACATTGACTGATGATGATATGAAAAGCATAGATGCACTTGATCTCGGACACAGTGAGATTATCGATCACAATGACCCGAATGTAGTTCGATACATCTTAGGTGCGACTAAAGAATAATCAGGGAGAATAAAATGAAAAAAACAATAATTACTAAAATGCTTTTTATAATGATGATAATCACATTCTGCGGAATGATCGCAGGATGTGACAGGTCAAAGGAGTCAGCTGTGAATGATAATACAAATGAGAACGGCAATCCGTGGGGGCTTGTCTACGGCGATGCCATAACGGAGAATAAGTTCGGAGAAGTGAATATCCATCCGATAACATATCAAGTGAACGGCATCAGTGTAGCCGCTAATCTGTATACACCGGCCGGCTGGGACAAGAGCAGTGTCAGAAAATACCCTGCCGTAACGGTTGCTCATCCAAACGGTGGCTGCAAGGAGCAGGTAGCCGGACTGTATGCTCAGAGATTGGCTGAATTGGGATATATCACGATTGCTGCGGATGCCCGCTATCAGGGTGAGAGCGGCGGCACTCCAAGACTGCGTGACTATCCCGAAAACCGTATCGAAGATATAAGCGGTATGGCAGACTATCTGATTGGGATGACGTCTGTCGATCCTGCACGCATAGGTTCTCTCGGTATATGCGGTGGCGGTGGGTATACACTTGCTGCCGCTCAGCAGGACAAGCGGCTCAGAGCTGTCGCTGTGTTGTCGATGTTTAACTCGGGGCGTGTCCGCAGGAACGGTTATCAGGACAAGGATATAGCCGGTATACAGGGCAGACTGGAGCGTGCCGCCGCTGCTCATACTAAAGAGTTAAGTGGCGATGTGCAGTATGAGGGATTCCTGCCGCCGGGAGCAACCGATGAAGAGCTGCGTACACAGATGGAGAAACTGCCGCCCAATACACTGTATCGTGACGGCATCGAGTATTACGGATTGTCTCATCGTCATAAGAATGCTACCGGCAGCTATACGACCGAATCATTTATGAAACTGATGGCATTTGATGTCGAAGACAGAATGGATCTGCTGACTCAGCCGCTGCTGATGATGGCAGGCAGTGAGGCTGACTCCAAATATATGACGGACGATGCTTTTGCCAAAGCTGTCAATGCTAAGCAAAAAGAACTTTTTGTGATTGAGGGGGCTTCTCATATTCGGACTTATTGGGTGCCGGAGTATGTCGGGCAGATTGTCGGTAAGATGAAAGAGTTTTTCGGTGAAAACTTATAATCAGTATAATATCTCGGAAGCGGTTATCTGTGACAGCCGCTTCGTTGTTGTATTAGGGGTGTATATGGATAAAACATTCAATAAAATACTTATCATAATGATGATAATCACATTCTGCGGAATGATCGCAGGATGTGACAGATCCAAAAATGTGAAAGCAGCGAACAGCGATGATCAGAATAAATCAGACTGTCGGTTTGCATTCGGAGATGATGTATCTGCAAGATTTACAGGTACTGTATATCGCAATAATCTGATCGCTGCTGATGATGTATATCATTTTCCCGAGACTAATGTCATCACTTTTGCACCGAACTCCAGAAGCCGCCGACATATACACGGTGGTATGTTCGTCATCGGTGTGGGCGGCATCGGACTCTATCAGGAAGAGGGTAAACCGGCAGTCATAATTCGCAAAGGTGATGTGATACAGATACCTGCCGGCACAGTGCATTGGCACGGCTCTGTCAGGGACAGCTGGTTTCAGCAGATAGTCGTATATGACAAGGATTGGCGGCCGGCGGAAGGTCAGAGCATATCGGGAGATGAGATTACCGACGAGGAATTTGACGGACTCACCATGATAGAAAATCCAAACCGTATAGTCAAGCCCGATGCCGCACTGACATTTGCACGAAGTCAGATGCCTGTCAAACTGTCGACATTCAGCGGAGATGTGTATGTCAGTGATGTTACCACTGCTGATAATGCTGCCTCTGCACCGGGTATGCACTATGTCGTATTCCCGACAAATGTATATAATGCGTGGCATTCTCACAACGGTGGTCAGATACTCATCGTAACGGACGGAGTAGGCTACCATCAGATAAAAGGCGGTGAAGTCGAGACTCTCCATGTCGGTGATGTTGCATTTTGCCCGCCGGGGGAGACTCATTGGCACGGTGGCAGCATATATGGCACATTCGCTCATATAGCTATTAATACAAATCCTGATAATCCCGGAGTGACATGGTATGAGATGATGAGCGAAGATGAGTATAAAGCACTGACCGGCGGCAAATGAGTGTGGAGACCCAAAAGTGAGGAACAGATTATTATTTATGACTTTGTTTGGTATGGCATTTTGGGGCTGCATTTCGCAAAATGTTGAAGCACAAGGGAATACGGTGTCTATGATAACTCTCAATGAAATATCAGTTAATACGAAAATAAGCGATGTCCAATCCGATGTCGATCTCGGCAGTTGGGGCAGACTGTTGTTCCCTGTCGATGAAGGGTATTACTCCGGCAATACTCTGGGCAGTCTGCGGCTGACTTGGTACAGTCATATCAATGCCGGCAAAACTGTCGAGATTGTGCGTTATATTAAGGAAGAAACTCTGTCCGGCAGCAAAGTATTCTATGATATATACACTGATGAGGAGAAAAAGACCGATCCTGCGAAAAACGATACAGGACTGTTTTATTTTCGAGGCAGACAGAATGCCAAGTTTGCGATATGCAATGCAGGCGGCGGATTTGCTTATGTCGGAGCAATGCACGACAGTTTACCGCACGCACTCGAACTGTCCAAAAAAGGTTATAATGCTTTTGCCTTGATATACAGACCGGGCTGGAGAACCGCTATGGAAGACCTTGCCCGTGCTATCGCATTTATCCATGATAACGCTGTCGAACTGCAAGTCGATACACGGTGTTATTCGCTGTGGGGTGGAAGTGCAGGAGCAAGGATGGCTGCTTATCTTGGCAGTTACGGTACAGAGATGTACTGCCGCAAGACTTATCTCCGACCGGGTGCTGTCATTATGCAATATACAGGTCATACAGAATGGATGCCAACTGATCCGCCGACTTTTGCCTGTGTCGGTGACAGTGACGGCATCGCTGACTGGCGAACTGTGAAAGCTCGGATTGATGCTATGCACGATGCCGGTATACCGACAGAGTTCCATTGTACAGCGGACTCGGACACGGATTTGGTTTGGGACAGGACACTGTCGCCGAAGGCTGGCTTGATTCGGCAGTGAGATTTTGGGAAAGTCAGATGTGAGATAAAAATTGCTTGTTTTGTAATGAGCAATGTAGTATGATAACCGATAACAATCTAAGGAGTAACAAAATGCACAAAACAAAATTAATCGCCATATATATGGCACTGACATTAGCACTGACATCATGCTGTGATAAGACTGTCCTGCATATAGCGAAACAGGGTATATTCGCATCGGGCGGAACCGTGACTGAGCCAGTCGCAGGTGAGTATGCACCTGAGAAGAACTGGCTGGATCTGAGCAGAACAGGCAACACCGCTCATATTGATCATGCCAACACATTTTATCAGATACCATCCGGCAAAACGAAAAATCCTATCGTATATCTGCACGGATACGGACAGAGCCGAACAGGATGGCAGACTACACCTGACGGACGCGAGGGCTGGAGTGATATTTTCCTGCGAAAGGGTTATCCTGCATTCCTGGTTGACCAGCCGCGTCGCGGTGCTGCCGGAGCGACGAGCCGTATGGCAAGTGCCGGCGGTATCGATGCATGGGGCGATGACGGCAAGAGCTATCTGCCCGGTGATCAGGCATGGTATACGCATTTTAGGATTGGGCGTATCGCTCCCGATCGATATGACGGCAGTCAGTTCCCAGATGGCAGCAGGGCTCAGGATCAGTTCTTTCGTCAGATGACACCGAATACAGGCGACTATGACGAGAAACTTTTCGGTGCTGTGCTGAGCAATGTCTTGGCAGATGTAAAAGCTATGACCGGGAAAAAATCTATCTATATCACACATTCTCAGGGTGGCAGAGTAGGCTGGCAGACAGCCTCTGACAATATCGCCGCGATCATCGCGATAGAGCCGGGCGGCACGCCTGAGATCGGCTCTGCGGAGTATCATAAGTTCCTCGCTGCGAAGATCCCGATGGTGATCTACTTCGGCGACTACATCGATAACGGTCCATCTGACATCATGTCTACAGGATTTTGGCAGAATGTGCGTAATGCGGCATTAAACTTTGCCGAGCGGTATAATGCAGATGGCGGCGATGCGGCAGTTATAGATCTGCCTAAGATCGGTATCACCGGCAACAGTCATTTTATGTTTCAGGAGCTGAACAACAAGGCTATCGCCGATCATATCGAGAAATGGCTAAGCGATCACGGATTGTAAGTGGTCTTCCTGTGATTCGGATTTTGCATGGTCTGAATTGTGTGCTGCTTCATTTTACATATTGACAATTCTCAAAATGAGTGATAGAATCATGTTCGTGAGATAAATCGGATTTGGCGGGGTGAAGAATATGCAGTATATATGTGGTTACGAGACTCCGGTCGGATTTGACGATATGATGATGAGCAGTGACGGCGAGGTTTTGACAGGATTGTGGTTTGAGCATTCGCAGGACAGTGCCCGTCATAGTATGTTAGTGCCGAATAAGGCTGACCTGCCGATATTTGACAGGACTCGGCAGTGGCTTGATATTTATTACAGCGGGCATCAGCCTGACTTTGTGCCGCAGTATAGCATCGGAGAGGCTACGCCGTTTCGTCGGGAGGTCTCGGACATTATGATGAGCATCCCATTCGGAGAGACGATGACTTACGGAGAGATTGCTGGGATTATCGCCGATCGGCACGGCATAGCGAGGATGGCTGCACAGGCAGTCGGCGGTGCAGTCGGTTGGAATCCGATTTGTATAATCGTGCCTTGCCATCGAGTGCTTGGAGCAGCAGGCAAGCTGACAGGTTACGGCGGCGGTATGCACAATAAGATCGCATTGCTGAGACTGGAAGGACATAATCTGTGAGTTTGTGTGAAACAAGCCGCAGTTGATGTGATAAATGCTTTAGGAGAATTGTATGGAACAGAAACTGTTTATGGAAGTGCGTCCGCTATATGTGACAAGCAAAGAAAGACCAAACATGATCAGTATTAGGATCCGTATGCGGGATCTGATCGATCCGAATATCCTCCGCCATGCCGTAGATATGACTATGTAGCGTTATCCGTATTTTTGTGTGGAGCTGCAGAAAAGGGACAAGGAGTTTTATTTCGTTGAGAACCATCGCTCTGTTATTGTCTCTGATTCGCTTGACGGTGTTGAGCTTAATTCCGCAGCATCCAATTATCACATGATCTCGTTTGCATGGCAGGATAATTGGATTGTTTTGAATGTGTTCCACGGAATGACTGACGGCACTGGTGCTTATGAAGTTGTCAGGACTCTTCTGTATTATTACTGTTCCGAGCGGTATAATGTCCGGCTCAAGGAAGACGGCATCCGTTTGGTCGGAGATGAGATCTCTATGGAAGAATGGCTCGACCCGGTTGCCGGCAGAACTGATCTGCCGATGCCGCCACGCACTGAGATGACCAATGCTCTTAATCTTGTTAATTCCGCAGGTCTTGAGGATGATAACAGGCAAACAGTCTACAGTATCGCCATTGCCGAATCTGAGTTTATGAAATTCAATATTGACAATGACGGCAGTCCCGGAACGATGGTCTCTCTGCTCCTTAGCCGTGCAATCGCGAAACTGTATCCCGACTCAAAAGACATCATCCGTATCGCATTGTGTGTTAATCAGAGGAAAGCTCTTCATACACCGCTGGCACATCAGAGTTTGGTTGGCGGAGCATTCCTGGAATACAAGGATAAACTGCGGGATTGGCCGATCGAAAGACAAGCCACTGCTTATCGCGGTATGGTTTTTGCTCAGACTCAGGAGGAGCATGTGCTGACGGGAGTGTCATCGTTTGCAGGTATCATTCGCATGATCCTGTCCAAAGAGTCAGATCAGGAGAGACTCGGCATTGCAGGATATATTAATAACCTTGCAGGCAGAGTCGTCACTGCCACTGTGAGTTATGTCGGCAAGGCTGATTTCAAAGAAGCCGAGAATTATATCCGTGATTTCAGATTGTGGACAAGTTCAGCTTCATCCGGCTTAATCATTGAAATATCTGCTGTCAACGGTCGGTTTACACTTGATTTTCTTCAGACATTTTCAGATCCGATCTTCGTGAATGCTTTCCTGCAGGAATTGGATGCCAACGGCATTGTGTATGATCTGCAGGATGTTCAGCCATTGGAGCTAGCTAATATAAAGCTGCCGTGGACAGAGTGACACTAAACAGAAATGAAGCGTCGTAGTTCCCCTCTCCATTTATGGAGAGGGGTTAGGGGTGTGGTCTCTTAGAACCTCAGCACTCTCTGTTCATTATACCTGCTGTGGTTAAATCGAGACTGCAGATAGTCGTATAACTCTTTCGCTTCGGCTGTTTGTCTGTTGTCACGCAGAATGCGGATCTTCAGATAGTAGTAGTCGTATATCAGCGAGTTGTCGTATTTCTCCAGATTGTCCTGTGTCGCATAGCGGTTGGCAATGTCGAGTGCCCGCTGCGGCTGTCCGCTGTGATAGAGACGCTCAGCGACAGGCAAGTCGCTGTATATCTTGCGTGAGTCTGTCAGCGATATGATCAGGAAGAATACCACTAAGAATGAGAATATCCCGATAGCGGTCTTCTTGAGCAGGGCTTGTGCCGGTAGACGCATCCTCTCCAGATGCGGATAGAATATAATCAGCGGTATAGCCAGCAGTGTCAGCAGGAGGCCGAGCAGTTCGGCAAGGCTCCAGCCGTAGTGAATGTGGACATCGCCATTCTTCGGGATGATCATCATGAATCCCGGTGAAACAGGATAGATCCTCTCGCCGTGCTTAGACTTGAAGTTCGGCGAATAAGTCATACCGATGATATGCGGTTTGCCGACTTCTGTCGTCTTGAACCGAATGTCGAAACTATCGACTGATTCTTCGGTAATGCTGCCGTTATACTTGTATGACGACAGCCAATCATCGAAACTGTAGTGAGCATCGAAGTTGTTGAGCCGATATTCATCGTAGGTCTTGTATAATGTGTACTTCGGCTCACTGTCGCATATACCGAGTTCGTTGAAGTGCTTGTAAGTCGTCAATCCTTTGGCGTATTCTTCCGGCACGAACGGTTTGTCGAACAGCTCATAATCCCGGAATGCACGGTAGAAGTCCGTCTTGAATCCGTATTTTTGTTTCTTGATGATTGATACATTCTCATTGTCTGTAACTCTGATGTAAGAATGCGGAAACTTGCGGAATGTATATATCGTGAATTTGCCGAACTCTCCTGTCTTGATGAAATCAGGATGAGTCTCGAATTTATTCTTGATCTCAGGCGAATAAGTGATGATGTCCCGTGAGTTGGTCATATAGAACCGTGTCGGCCAGCCGTCTGGATTAACCTTGGAGTAGATACGGCGTGCTTCCGGATCGACTGGATTAAGTGAGTATTCACTCTGCATATAAGTCGTCGCACGAGCCATGAAACTCGACCCGTAATGCACTCCTTCGGTGGATGGTCTGCCGGTGAAGAGGTGGAGATTCTCAAATGCCCGCTCCGAACCGAAGTCTTTATTGTCATTCTGATTTTGCTTCTCCCACAAGATACGCCCCGTATTGTCATCACCGCCGTATTGTTTGATGATGCCTTCCAAGTTATGCCATTCTGCTTTAGCTTCATAGCCGGTGTAGTTCCAGTTATACCAGCCTGTTGTCGTTTTGGGAGTTGTGTAGATAAAAATGCTTATGCCGACGGCACACAGAATGGCAACTGCCGGATAATAGTAAGGTTTGAGAGTCTTTATAATATCACTCTCATTTTTTGATTCTGGAATGTAGCTAAGCGAGACAGTTATCGCAAGTATCGACATTATCAGAGCCGGCGGAATGAATCGAATGTCAGGAATCTCAAGATAAGTGCTGACAATGTAGAAAAAACCGCAGACGAGATACATATATCCTATAAATGTCGTAATGAGGCGATGTGCCTTCGATGCAATCATTAGAGCGAGGTTGAGCAGCACACCGATGATGATCAGTGTCAGGAACGACTTGATGAAGAAGTCCTTGAAGTTGGGGAAGTTCCAGATCATCGAGATTGACTGGGCGTATTTCTTCGTAGCGATCATCGGCACGAGCCAGAATGACATTACAAGGAAAGCGATGATGTAAGTCCAGAGTATTTTCTCCATTACTCCGTCTTCGCAGAATGTTACAGCCGGCTCATCGTCTTTTCGGATTTTTTTATTGGATTTTTTTGATTTTTTGCCGGATTTGTCATTCTGTCTAACCGCTGTAGTGTCTGCGATGAACTTGGCGAATATGAAGAAGAACGGCATGAAGAATGCGACCATGAATATAAACAGATGGCATAAGCCGCTTAGTCCGAGCAGAATGCCTGCGATGATCGGACGCTTGCCATCGACGAACGACTCCCAGCAGAATCCCATAAACAGCACGAAGACGCTGATCGAGATCGCATGCGAGAACTCTCCTGCGAATGTGGAGAGCAGGTTGCCGCCGAACATAGTATATGATTCGTTGAATACGAATATCAGACTGAGGAATGCTCCTGTTATCGCCGCCCAGAAATTCTTCGTGATCTTGCCGACTGTAGACCAGAATGCGATCGGCAGCGTCAGTGCTCCGAGGATTGTAGTGATCTTCAATGCGACAGTCAGCGGCATAAAGAAACTGAGCAGCACAGAGATCAGAAACGGTATGCAGAAGTAGTGCTGCAGCTCATTATATCCGAAGAAGTTGGAGATTGACCAGCCGAAGAGTCGTCCGTGTTTCAGCAGGAAGTCTTTCTGTTCGGCAGCACTCTGATACCAGCTTGCAGTGTCTCCGCCTGTTAGGATCGTGTCACTGAACAGCAGCTTGGGATTAAGCCGATAGAATATCAATATATATATCAGCAGAAATGCGGCGAGTGTTATCCATATTTTATACTTCTCCCAGATAAATGTCTGTTTTGGGGTGACGGTTTGAGCAGGATTGTCCATGATTACTCCATATTGTCGATTTTGTTGAGATGATATGTAATGATACTTATGTCTGAGAATGTGTCAGCCAGGATATGCGTCTGCCAAACGAAGTAGAGCTGCATAACAGAAGCGGTCACGCACTGCGGCAGCGACTGACCGAGGATGATCGGTACGAAGCAGCTTACTGTCCAGCCGACTATGCCTGTAATGTGCAATAGAGATTTCGTTTCGGACTCCGCTTCCGCGACTTCGTTCCGCAGATAAAGTTCATTATCGTCGTCATTCATCTTCTCGTCAGCGATCTCGTCCAATGCATCATCATAAGTAGTTGTGCGGATCGATGCTGCGAGTCTGCCGACAGCTTTTTGGATTGATTCTGTTTTGCGGCCGGATATGTATATGCAGAATGCTGTGACTGCGGCAGAGATCAGTCCTGCGATCGGGCTGATACAGAGAATAACTATAACCGATAAGATTAAATTCAGTGCAGCATTAATGCTTGAAGCCATTGCAGATTTGCGGCAGCCTATCTCACGCAGAGCGGTGTGCAGTACTGCTTTGTCAGACATTGCTGATTTCTCGGATTTCTTCCTTATTAATGCTATGTCAGCGATGCCCCGCAGCTGCGGCGAGAAGAGCCGTCTGCAGAAAAACGATGCTGCCGTGGCACAAAACATCGCGACTATCAGGATCGCCGTCGCACGAATATCGCCGACTGCAGCCAGCATCAGTCCGGCTATGATAAACACGCTTATATCGGTCAGCAACACACCGCATATCATCAGTGCATTTTTCAGCCGTCGCTCATCGAAACCGATCATTAAAAATTTTATTACAGTATTAAGGTAAAATTTCATAACTCAAATATATCATAAGATGAATATAATTTCAAATTAATTTGACATTTTTTAATAAATATTGTATAGTTCATCATCAGTCGGAGATTTGCTTTTAAGCAGTTCGATTAGATAAACTTATCCTCCGGGCTTTGTGCTTCGTGAAATGTGGTGTTTCTGCTGATATTTTTCTTTAATATCATAAGCAGGACTTGTCTTAATGAGAATGCCGTTTGAGGTTTGTCTCGTTTTTTTGACAATGGTTTATCTGTTTTGTCCTGCTTTTACATATCTGCCACAGATAAAATTTAAATTTATTATTATATTTTTTTATGGTCATTCCCGGTGTTGTCGTGCGTCAGCACGACGACACCGGGAATAGGAGGATTTTTAGATGTCAGTAGTAACAATGAAAAGTTTATTGGAGTCAGGTGTTCACTTCGGTCACCAGACAAGACGATGGGATCCGCGAATGAAGAAATTCATTTTCTCAGAGAGAAACGGCATTCATATCATCGATCTTCAGAAAACACTCGTAGAGATTAAGAAGGCTTACGATGCTATCCGTAAGACCGTTTTGGCTGGCAAGCCGGTTCTGTTCATCGGAACCAAGAAGCAGGCTCGAACAGCTGTTCAGCGAGAGGCAGAGAAATGCAACCAGTATTATATCAATAACCGATGGCTCGGTGGTATGCTGACTAACTTCTCAACTATCAAGAAGTCAGTTGCTCGATTGAAGAAGATTGAGAAGATGGAAGTAGACGGCACATTCGACTCTATCCCTAAGAAGGAAAAAGGTCAGCTGCTCAAAGAGAAGGAGAAACTGGAGAAGAATATCGGTGGTATCAAGGATATGCCAAGCCTGCCGGGTATTCTGTTCATCATCGACTCTAAGAAAGAAGCTATCGCCGTATCAGAAGCTAAGAAACTCGGCATCCCTGTTGTAGCAGTTGTAGATACTAACTGTAATCCGGATGTAGTTGATTTCCCGATCCCGGGTAATGATGACGCTATCCGAGCGATCAACCTCTTCTGCGAGATCGTATCGAATGCTTGTCTTGATGCAAGCAACGAAGACAGTGCTAATATCTTCGCTGATGATGATGAGACAGCAGTTCAGCAGAGTGACGCAGAGCCTAAGGCTGCTGAAACAAAAGAAGCTAAATCTGCTCCTGTCGAGAAACCGGCACCGGCAGCAAAAGATAACGGAGACAGTGGTATGGATATTAAAGCAAGCGATGTAAAAAATCTGCGTGATATGACAGGTGCCGGCATGATGGCATGTAAGAAAGCTCTCGTAGATGCTAATGGTAATGTAGAAGAGGCTCTTAAGATCCTCAAGGAGAAAGGTCTTGCAGATGCTAAGAAACGAGCTGACCGAGAGACTAAGGAAGGCGGAGTATTCATTAAGAAAGACGGCAATAATGTTGGTATGATCCTGCTCGGATGTGAGACAGACTTCGTATCAGGCAATGAGATCTTCCAGGCTTCATCAGTTAAGATCCTTGACAAACTGCTGGCTACTAAGAATGAAGATGTTTCTGCTTACGGCGATGAGATCCAGGATGTTATCGCTCAGACAAAAGAGAATGTCGAGCTGAAAAAGGCTAAGTTTATCACAGTTGCTGATAATCAGGAAGCGGTTACATATATTCACGGCAAAAACAAGATCGGTACTATCGCAGTATTTGAGTCTGATAAGAAAGAAGTATTTGCTGATCCGAAATTCGCTGAGTTCAGCAAGGATATTTGTTTGCACATCACAGCAAGCAATCCGTTCTATGTAACAGCAGCTGATGTTCCTGCATCAGAGATCGCTGAGCAGAAAGAAGTATTCGCTAAGCAGATGGAAGGCGAGAATAAGCCTGCTAACATCTTGGAGAATATCATCAATGGTAAAGTAAACAAGTATCTGGCTGACATTTGTCTCGTAGATCAGAAATTCTTCAAGGATGATAAACTGTCAGTTGCTAAGTTCATAGAGGACTTCGGCAAAGAGATCGGTGCTAAGATTACTGTCAAAGCATTCTACAGATATATGATCGGAGCATAATCTTGAAGCGGTATTTAGTTAAGTTATCAGGCGAAGTACTGAAAGGTTCGCAGGACTCAGGCATATCATTCGAGATGGTAGACAGTTTCTGTAAGAGGCTGTCTGCCATTATCCTTGCGAAGAAAGCTCAGCTTGCATTTGTTATAGGCGGCGGCAATATCTTCCGCGGTGTATCCGGTGAACTGCATGGCTTTGACCGGCTCTATGGTGACAATATCGGTATGATGGCGACGGTTATCAACTGTCTTGCAGTTGCCGAGAGACTTCGTTTCTACGGAGTGGAGACACTGCTGCAATCCGGCGTTAAGATTGAAGGTGTAGCCGGATTGTTTGATGCCGATGCAGCCAAT
>JAFYAI010000032.1 GCA_017540815.1 Spirochaetales bacterium | reverse complement strand
TTATCGGCTCTGTAGCATTTAGCACCACACAAGCCATCAAAAAATACTGGATTTTTTTCCGAAAACATTGTAATATTCATCGTGAACAAAAATATATTTTCGTGTTTCTTCCTTATAATAATATTCATTCTAACCGCTTATACGGCATTCTGCGAAGAGGCTGATGTCGGGCAAGTCGTCGTTACCGACACACGGATACGCAGCAATGAAAATGCCGATATGCCGGAGATGTTCACAACTGTCATCAATGTCGCTGCAGATGCTAATGCTCAATCTCAGAGCCTTAGCGAACTGCTGAAGCGAAGCTCGGATATACATGTAAAGAACACAGGCGGAGAGAGCGGTGTCTCCACAGTTACGATGCGTGGAAGCAGTTCCAAGAATGTCTTGATCCTTATCGACAATATCCCGATCAATACCGACTCCAACAGCAGTGGCGATCTCAATCTCATCCCGACCGGGATGATTGACCGCATCGAGATTACTCGCGGCGGAGCGTCGTCGGAATACGGCTCATCGGCGATGGGCGGCGTTATCAATATAATAACGAAGTCAGCCGACTCCAATCGGATTGAGTTTCATCTTACGACTCATAATTTCCGCTCCGCCGAAACTGCCGCAACACTCGCACTGCATGACGGCGATCTGTCGCTGTTGGCTCATTATGCGGACAAGTTTGACCTCGGCAATTATCTCTACAAGGACGACAACGGCACAGCATTCAATAAAGACGATGATTTCATAGGACGAATGTCACACAATGCGATGAACCGACAAAATCTGCTGATAAAAAATGCCATAAAACTTGGCTCAGGTTCGTTCGGATATGGCGTGACTTTCACCCGCAAGCAGAATGAAGTGTCCGGTCCGACGAATGTTGCGAAGCATTATGCGATGGCACAATTGTGCAGTCATCTGCTGACTGCTGATATAATGGGCGATCTCGGTCAGTCCAACCCATACTTCACGGCAAAATTCGACCTGCGGCTTAAAAATGACGGCTACATTTACGACGATCCTTCGACGATTTATTCCGCACCGGAGCATTATTCGCAGAATGCACTGTCCGTAAGTCAGAATGCGGCATTCCTGCTGACAGCCATTCCATTCAATCTGATAAAACTTACACTGCGAACAGGATATGAGACACTGCTAAACAACACCGGCATTTTCGGAGTGTCGTTAATGGCTTCGATACGAGATGACATACCTCTGTGCGGTGAGCGGATAATACTTTCACCGGTTACATCAGTTGTCTATTACAGCGATATGCCGGAGCCGGTTAGTTTCGTCTACAATCTCGGAGCGACATTCAAGGCTCTGCCGGAACTTATGGTCAAGACTAATACTTGGCGGAGCTACCGCCGCCCGGACTATACCGAACGATACTACACGCAGGGACTATATATAGGTAATCCTGATCTCAAACCTGAGATTAGCTACGGCGGCGATGTAGGTGTCAGTTACAATCACCGCTATGCCGATGTCGAGGCTGTTGGATTTTGCTCGTATTATACGGATCTGATCTCGTATATCCTTAGTCACGGATTCGTCTATCGTCCGATAAATGTCGATCAAGTGCTGTCATTCGGCTGTGAGTTTAAATGCAGCATTCATTTCATAAAATATTTCAGCGTTGAGTTTGATTATTCGCTTAACTTCGTCAATGAGATCAACGACTTAACGCAGGGCATTTTTCGACAGCAGGTTGGTTATCCGCTCAATACATTTTTCACCAAGCTGAGTATCGACATTATGGAATATCACTTCGGCGTGCAGCTGAAATTTGAAGACGATATAGCGATTACATCATCAGGCAAAACAATCCCATGCAAAGGACTGCTCGACGCATTCCTGAGGATCGATATGCCGATCAAGATATTCGGTCTGAACTGCTCTATCTGTGTCAATGCTAACAACCTGCTGAACATCTACACATTCGATGAGAGAAACTATCCTTTGGAAGGACGCAATTTCATTTTGAGCTTCATTCTAAGCCAAGATACGAAGATCAGCGATATTCGACATTCTTATAGATAGCACATTGAGCAAGAGCATTCATCGTAAATACAACAAATCCGAAGTAGATAATCAAAGAAACAGAAGCGGCGACTCCGCAGAATGCGTAGACTGACGAGATAATCCACTTTGCCTCGATCATATCACTAAGAATGAACACTGCAATACAGCAAAGATAGAAAAAAACAGGTACTATACATGCAAATATCCAAAAAATAACAGTCGGCAGGCGGTAAGCCGTTTTGCGTTTCTGCAGTTCACCGTCAACCCGCAATGAGAAATTATGAAACCAGATCAGCTGAGGCACAAGCATCAGTGCAAGCAAACCGGTCAGCATAAAGAACCGAAAGATCTTATCGAAGCCGGTATTAGAAACAAAAGACAACTCACCGCCGTTACTGACATAATAATAGATCGGGAAAAAACCTACCGCTCCAAGCAGCAGGAGAGAAAATATAAATACGAGGATAAAATTAGCTGTTTTGCGTCCATCATTCATGGCGATAAGGTTAATATCTCTGCCACACATATAACAAAAATACAGTGCATACACACCGCATGTAAGGATTGACAACACGATTAATTTCAGCAGAGATCGATTAGATTTAATCGATGAAGTGTATTCCACACTGACACCGGAATCATACTCTGTAGCAAACACAGAAATCGCTTTATAATTATCATCGTTAAACATAGTCCACTCACAATTCACTTTTTCCAATAGTGTAATATAATGTTAAATCTATTCGGGCTTTTTGTCAAGCGATTTATGAGAAATTTAATTTTTTTATTTAATATTGATAATCTTGATCTTGTCAATGCTGATAGTTTTCATCTCATTATCATTGGCAAACTCTATCACATCCAGCGGATTGGTCAGCGATGTAATCTCGATCTCCTGACGCTTCAGATCATCACGCAGAGCAGTGATGTCTTTCTGGATCTGTATAAGTTCATCCCGCGATGACTTAATATTAGTACTAATCATGACAGCACCGAAGAACAGCACGGCAATGATAAAAGACGCTATAAATACGAAAAAATTTGAGTAATTCATTGTTAAATTATAAAAAAAAATGTTGTTTTTTGCAAGCAAAAACAACAATTTTTTTATAATTTCTCAACTATTCTTATCTTAGCACTTCGTGAAGGCGGATTGCGTTTCACTTCTTCTTCGTCAGGTTCTGCATGTTTGACGATATAATTGATTTCACGGCGTTTATTGCATGTGCAGATCGGTGCAGCCGGCGGACAGATGCAGTCCTTATACATATCGGCGAAGATATTCTTCACGATGCGATCTTCCAGCGAATGAAATGTGATCACGCCCATCCGTCCGCCGGTTTTAAGCAGCTTCATTAGGTTAGGTATTCCACGCTCGATGTTGCCGAACTCGTTATTAACGGCGATACGCAGTGCCTGAAAAGTTTTCGTCGCCGGATGGATCTTTGTCTGGAACTTCTTAGGTATCGCATGAGCGATAATATCAGCCAGCTGCTTAGTCGTCGTTATCGGATTGAGAGTCCTTTGTTCTATAATGCGACGAACTATCAGTTTGGCATGACGCTCCTCTGCATAGCGGTAGAGCATCTCCAACAGCTGCGGCTCAGTCCAAGTATTGATAATATCAGCTGCCGACATCCCAACTGATGACAATCGCATATCCAGCGGCTGATCCACTCCGAATGAAAAACCTTTTTGACTGATCTTGTAATGAAAAACTGAAATGCCGAGATCGACAAGTATCGCGTCAAAGCCGCCATTCTGACTAAACAACTCCCCAAGCGGAGAAACAAGAATGTCATCGGCGGCAACATCGGCAAAGTTGACATTCAGTCCGGCAAATCTCCCCTGAAATGCCGACATCCTGTCTCGTGCAACAGCCAAGATCTCGGTGTCTCGGTCAAGACCGATCACCGAAATATTGCTGAAGTTTTGTAAAACGGCCTCAGAATGTCCACCCTCCCCTAATGTACAGTCAAGGAATAACTTATCCCGCTCCCCAACGAGATTAGCCAGTACCTGACTCAACAGTACCGGAGAATGGACATAGCTCATGGATCCCCCTCCCCAATCTTATTCTAATGACGAGTTACTCAGCAAGTTGCCGAGTTCTTCAAAAGAACTTATGCCTGACTCTAAGACCTTGTTGTCTTCATCTATAAATGTCTGTGCATCCCACAATTCTATCATCGATCCCATTCCGAGGAATATGCAGTCTTTTTTGAGATTGGCATATTCACGCAGCGTCTGCGGAATGGCAAGCCTCCCCGCTTTATCGATGATCACATCCTTCGCAGGTGCAACAAACTTTCTGTATAACCATCGGGAATCGCTTTTGTACATATTGAGTTTCTTATTCAGAATGTCCAAAGTTCGTTCCCATTCGGTAGGCGAATAAATAATCAGCGACTTATCGTTATCCATCCCCTTAGTGATCCAAACGGTATCTCCGTTAAGGATCTCCTTGAGTTTCGTCGGGAATGCGATACGACCTTTGTCATCCAGAGTATTGCGGTACTCTCCGTAAAAATAATTCTGCATATTTACTTCGCTTTGGTTATTTTTCGGTGGTCATCACCCACAATACCCCACTAATCACCACTTCCTACCACTCGTATAATAACATATTGAATTTATTTGTCAAGAGAAAAATTCAATTTTTTTTGATTTTTTTTATTAATCAACAAAAGGTTGCCCCTGCGGGGCAGCCTTTTGCCAAAACAAATTATTTATTATAAGGAGTAATTATGAAATATCAATATTTTTATGCGAATGTATCCACATTCTGTCCAATGCCGAACTGATGCCATGCACTCGGAAGAAGGCTGCTTGCCATCTGACTCTTAACGACTGTCGCCTCACGGATAAAGCGATTCATCATCGAGTTGATCTGCGAAACCTTGCTGTAAGTCAAACTGTTAATAGAACTCATACTTGCCTCCTTTAACATTATATTCTATATAATGTATCGGCATTCCGAAAAAATCTTTAATAAAAAAAGCATCAAAAAACACGGATTTTTGTAAAATCCGTGTTTTTTGTTATTTATCAATATCTGCCAAATATTTTTTCTCATTCTGAGGATCAATGTACACATCAACGGTATCGCCGTCATGATATTTGCATTGTTTGAAACTGGTTTTAGTCTTAACAGTGTAAGTTCTGCCGCCGCCTGATAAAGTCAGCCTAACCGGATGTTCTCCATTAATCTCTATCGAAGTATTAACACTCACATTATCAATGACACAAACCTGCTTAATCCCGACATCACGAAGTGACTGCTTGTTCTCTCTCTTCTTAACACGAATGAGCAGAATAATGCCGAGCAGCAGCCAAAAGAGGATAAAACCGCCCCATATCAGCAGTCCGATAATCACATCTTTGATGTCGCCTTTGAAAGAAACCGCTGTATTGTCAAGCGGAATGAAGAATCCGAGTGAACAGAACAGAATGCCGCCGGCAGTAAAGACTAATAACGCAAATGCTGCGAATATTACCTGTCCGATGGAAATCGCACTGTCAGGATGACGGGGATCGACACGCAAAGTTTTGGTGTCGTTAATTGTCGGTCTGACAGAACTCCACGAACTGAGTTGACTTTGATAAGTCTGTCCGCCATATTCATATTCTACAATGGCAGAATATTCCATACGATTAGATGCAATGTTAATAATCTCGCCTGTGACTTTGTCGGAATGTGCAGCCCGAATGAATGTCGGCAATCCCCAGCTAAAGAACACAAGCAAAAATCCAATCGGGAAGACAGCAAAAACCGACAAAATGGTGACAATTATGCAAAGTGCCAACTGTTTCTTCGTTATTGATTTCGCAGGATTTTTGCGGTGGACAAGCAGTGTTACCTGTGAACCGACATCGAGATTTCGTGAATTCGGCAGCGATTTCTGATAAATCTGTCCGCCGTAGCTGTATTCTACGATTGGGAATACGCCTCTTGACTGTCGGGAAACAAATCTTGTTTTGAAATCTACAATTTTGCCTGTCAGAGTAACGGCTTTAGCCGCTCCGATGAATGTCGGAACAGTCATACTTACGATGATACCGATTGTCAGCAATCCGGCATACATGCTGATCGCGATTACGACTCCTCTTGGTGATATTTGCAGAATGTCATACCACAGTAATAAAACAAATATCAGAGGCAATGCCAAAGCAACACCTGCAATGATACAGGCTATTGGTTTGACATACGGATTGTTTTTGCCGACTTCAATTGAATAGCTTGCTTCTTTAATGACCATACTGACTCCTTTTTATTTCTTCCTACTATACTCCGCACCTTCGTAGGTCAGCTTGCCATCGGATATAGTCACGGTCACTGCTGAATCTTCTCGTGTCCAATCCGCCAGTTTGCCTGTGTCATTGTCGATAACTTTTGTTTTTGTCAATGTAACTTCGCCGTCTGTTGTAACATCTCCTGTCCAAGTTCCTGCGGCACAGTCGGCATCCTGAATGTTTTTCTGCATTTTGACAGTCGAGTGGAGCAGCCATGAGCCGTCCTTATCAAATGTCAGCGTGTTTGTATAAGACACTTCCGTTCCATGCTCGCTGAATGAGCCTGCCGAAACATAAACTGCTGCCGTATTTGGATTATCTGCTTTGTCATTGCTTTTCACGGATTGACTTTTGCATGAAAATGTCATTAAACATAAACAAACAATGGTAAGATAAATATTGATGTTTTTCATAATTTAATCTCCGAAATATTCTCAGGCTTGTTATCGCCGAACTTAAACTCTCCTTTAATTGTGCCGTAGTTAAAAACCGCTCCATAATCTAAAGTCGCAGTATTGTTTCTGACAATGCAATTCTCTGTTACAAGAGTAAGCCCATAATTAACCACTACCCCGCCGCAGTAACAGCCTTCATTATTCTCGATAATGCTGTTTTTCATCGTAACAGTGTAATTAAGCGGAGTGAAACTGTCATCACTTGTGAATATCGCACCGCCATATCCATTCTTAGCCGTGTTGCCGCTGAATGTGCAGCCGTCAATAATATAGCCTTTGAAGTTTTTCTCCGAAGCATGTTCCATAGAAACCGCACCGCCGTTCTTCTCTGCAGTATTATTGAGGAATGTGCAGCGAGTCAGTGTCAGCGATGCATTGTTAGCCCAAATACCGCCGCCGCTGCTTTCGGTAGAATTATTCTGCAAAGTGCAGTCAGTCAGCACTGCATAGGAATCAGGTCCTACAATAATGCCGCTTTCCGTGCAGTTCTCAATCGTGCAGTGATCCAAAATAACATGCGTCGCATAGTCATTATAATATCCGCCTGTCGAATCCCATATCCGAATGCCGGTCTGAGCATTGCGAATCGTAACATTCTTCATATCAAGCCAGTCGTTGTCTTCCAAAGTGAATCCGTTGCATTCCTGTCCGCCGAAATCAAAAACCGCACCGCTGTTATATCCTTCTGTCTTGGCATTAATAAGAATGTGTCTAAACTCAAGATCACTTTTATCAAGTGTTCCTTCTATATAAATGCAGAATGTCTCTTTTGAGTTGGCATTCTTACTCTGCCACTTTGCTTTAAGCTCGCCGGCTTTCTTCAGAGACCGAACAGGCTTGTCTTTCGTGCCGGCATTTCTGTCAGAACCTTTGACGGTACTGATATACACAGACGGCTGAGTGTTCTCCCTGCTTTTGCATGAGAATGTCACAACCATCATCAGAATGACGATCAAACTCACAAATCTTTTTGTCATAATAATACTCCTTATACAAAAAAATATCAACAAACCATAATGTTTATTGATATTTTTTAAGAAATTACACATTTAATCGAACCGGCACGCCTGCTTTATCCATATAACGCTTCAGTTCCATAATATCGATCTGTCCGAAGTGGAACACACTCGCCGCAAGCACCGCTGACGCATGACCGATAGTCGCCGCATCCACAAAGTGCTGCATCGTGCCGCCCCCACCGGATGCGATCACCGGAATATTCACGGCAGCGGTAATCTCCGCAAGCTGCTCGCAGTCAAATCCGCTCTTCGTACCGTCTTTATCCCAACTTGTCAGGAGTATTTCCCCTGCTCCGAGTTCTTCGACTCGGCGGCACCAGTCAAGAACAGTCCATTCTGTTTCTTTGCGTCCGCCGTGAGTGAACACTTTATCAACGCCATTAACTTTTCGGGAGTCTACGGCAACAACTATACACTGCGAGCCGAAGTTTTTCGCTCCGTCACGAATTAAATCCGGATTTAAGACGGCGGCGGTATTGATCGAAACCTTATCACTGCCTGCCTGCAAAATCCGCTCCATATCAGCCGTCGTGCGAATACCGCCGCCGACCGTAAACGGTATGAAAGTCACTTCACTGACTTTGCGAATAGTATCGACTATAGTGTAGCGATTATCCGAACTTGCCGTAATGTCGAGGAATACAAGTTCATCAGCACCGGCTTCGGAGTAACGCTTCGCCGCTTCGACAGGATCGCCTGCGTCTCGAAGATTAAGGAAATTAACGCCTTTGACAACACGGCCTTTATCGACATCTAAGCATGGGATAATTCTGACTTTAAGCATAGATTAGTCCTGATATTTTTTGATGGCTTCCGCCAAATCGATCTTGCCTTCGTAGAATGCCTTACCAACTATTACACCGACGATACCGAATCCTTTAAGCGTTGCAGCCTCCGCAACATCTTCTATGGAAGAAACTCCGCCGCTTACGATAGCATGAAGACCTGTATTATCGCTGAATGTTCTTGTTGCATTGACATTCGGTCCGCAGAGCTTGCCGTCTTTGGAAATATCAGTATAAATCGCAGTGGTAAATCCCATTGAGAATACTTTTTTGCCGTAAGCAATATCAGAGACTCCTTCATCTTTTAGCCAGCCATTCGTGCGGACATTACCGTCACGCACATCTACTGCAGCGATGAAACAATCTTTATATTCTTTTAGCCATTTAGAAACTTCTTTGGGGCGAGTAGAAACAACCGTACCAAGTATCAATTTATCAATGCCTTCGTAGATAAGCTGCTTGACATCTTCTTCAGTCCGAATGCCGCCGCCAAACTCTATCTCAAGATTAGTTGCCTTCTTTATCTGAGCAACTATATGTCTCGTTGTATACGACGAGCCATTCTTAGCTGCATTGAGATCTATTACATGGATACGTTTCGCACCATAATCAGCGAATCGCTTCGCCATCTCAATAGGATTATCATTATAAACCTTAGTGCTGTCATAATCTCCTTCGGTTAGACGGACACACTTGCCGTCAATAATATCTATTGCAGGTATAATTAACATTATACAACTCCGAAAAAATGAGAATAATCAGAAAATGCCTTCTTTAATCTCGGCAAGCTTGGCTTTCATACGAATTATAGCCTTTGTATGCAGCTGACTAACACGCGACTCAGTTACCGAGAGTACCTCACCGATCTCTTTCAATGTCAAGTCCTCATAATAATACAAAACCAATACTTTACGCTCTTTATCCGGCAATTCGTTAATCGCTTTCACAATCAACTCTTTCACCGACTCGCGTTCGATTGTATTCTCAGGATTCATCTTAGTTGGACTCTCAATCGTATCTATAATCTGAATCTTATCACTGTCATCACCGTTAAACCAAGAATCACTCAACGACACTACAGATGTAGAAGAGATCTTAGTCATTGTCTTATAGAACTCACGAATATCTATCTGAAGTTCATCAGCAATTTCCTGATCCGTAGCATTTTTACCTGTTCGATTTTGGATTTTCTGAATAGCAGTCTCAACTTCTTTGGCTTTCTGTCGGACAGACCGAGGTACAAAGTCAATCGTTCGCAGTTCATCATAAATAGCACCACGAATTCTTGTAACTGCATAAGTCTTGAATTTGACATTTTTAGCCGGATCAAACTTCTCAATGGCATCAATCAATCCGAACACACCATATCCAACCAAATCGTCATATTCAATATTACCAGGCTTGCTCATAGCAACTTTACCAGCTACATATTTCACCAAAGGAGAATACTTATTTATAAAATAATCACGAATTGCAACTTCTTTAGACTGCTTATACTGAATCCAAAGATCATCTTCATTTATATCGTCATATTTATCTCGAGCCACCTGCTTCCTCCCAAATATTACTCATAATCATTTATCATCTCTCGGTATTATCGTTCTGATCGCCTTCGCCAAATCCTCGGCAGTTGCATCATATCCTAACTTTTCGCGGATCGTATCTCCATCAACATTGATACCGCTATCAGTCATTCCTGCATCAACAAATCCTTCATCTTCGTAAGAATGGTCTTCTCCGGGCAGAAAATCATCCCCACCACCGCCATAATCACCTCCGGAATCAGATATTTCTGCAGACTCAACATTATCAGCCGTATCTGCCTCCTGATAATCACTATTCTCAGGCGAAATATCCGGCGAAGACTCATCATCACCAACTGTTGCATCGAAATTTTGCCCAATCCCATCATCAGTATCAGGCTCATCCTGTAAATCTTCAGAACTGACTCCGAGAACACTTTTAAATACAAACATCATAGCGAAGAACAACCCAAATGTAACTGCTGCACTAATACAAGATCGAAGCATTACAATCCCGAAATTATTGCCTTTAATGAGATTGATAAGAAATATAAGTATAAAAACAATCGCCGAAGCAATACTCGGAACTTTGAAGTCCATCGACTAACCTGCCAATAGTAATATTAATTCATGATTTAGTCAAAAATCAGAATTACTCACTTGTATTATAACCTATTTATAAATAATATGCAATTAAAAAATTATTAATTGATAAAAAAATCGCAGAAAAACAGATTTTTTGAAAAAATCTGTTTTTCTGCGATTTTTTTATCAATTTTTTTCACTTTTTTTGTGGATTTTTTCAGCCGGTTTTTCATTTTGTGCGTTATATATAAGGGATAAAATCTGTTGAGGAGAGCCCGCCGGCGGAG
>JAFYAI010000031.1 GCA_017540815.1 Spirochaetales bacterium | reverse complement strand
TATGGATGATAAGATTATTGTCTCAAAAATGATTTCGCTGATTGATAAAATTGAAAATTACATAAGTGGAATGGATTATGACACTTTTATAAAGAATGAAATGATTGTTGAAGTATGTGCGTTTAATCTCAGTCAGCTTGGAGAAGTTTCTCACAAACTCGAAGATGAATTTCAGAAAGACAATCCGTCTATCCCATGGAAAGCGATTTATGGAATGCGGAATAAAATAATTCATGATTATGACGGCATAAATGTCAAAGTTGTATGGGAAACAGTGACACAGGATCTGCCAAGGCTAAGAGAGCAGCTTAAGGCTATTATAAATTAATGTTGCTTTTTTCGGATTTTTTGATATAATATACTTATGGAGTCATAATAATATGCTTACCGGTGTAGATATTCTGAAAATACAAAGAATGACAAGACTTATGGAAAAGTCGCCGCAGGCATTAGGTGATATATTCTCCGAAGGGGAGATCGCTTACTGTCAGAGCAGACCTCATCCGGCTGAGTCGTTTGCTGCGAGGTTTGCTGCGAAGGAAGCACTGATCAAGGCGATAGACTCGGAAGTGCTGGAGTTTGATCTCAGCCAGATTGAAGTCGTTAAGACCAAGACCGGCAGACCTGAGTTTCATATTACCAGTCAGCATTGTCTGGATAAGATACGGACTCTCACAGATAAAGAAGAATATAAAATCAACCTCGCTTTGACTCATGAAGATGATTATGCTGTCGCTTTCGTAGTCATTGAATAAGTTGCATGGAGCAGATATGAGCGATACAGATAATACAAAAAGTGCATCCAAAAAAAGATTTGGCACATTTAACGGAGTGTTCGTTACAAATGTACTGACGATATTCGGCGTTATCCTCTTCTATCGTGAGGGGTGGGTTATCGGTAATGCCGGATTCCTCGGAGCATTGGCTGTCATAGTCATTGCTAACTGCATCACGCTGGCTACATCATTTTCTATCTCATCGATCGCTACTAATATCAATGTCAAAGAAGGCGGTTCATACTTTATCATATCACGCAGTCTCGGTCCTGAGATAGGCGGTGCAATGGGGATAGTGTTGTTTTTTGCACAGTCATTTTCGATTGCATTCTATATCATAGGATTTACGCAGCCTTTCAAAATATTTTTCCCGGACAGTACATTCATACTGCTTGACCAGAGGGTGCTCGGCACGATTGTGCTGCTGCTTATAGCACTGCTCACATTCTTCAATACGAGTATTGCCATTAAGTCGCAGTATTTCGTCTTTGCGATGATCATGATAGCGATTGCTGCTTTCGCTGTCGGTAATGTAAGATTTGATGTTAAGCCGACTATGTGGGGGGAGTTCTCTCAGGGCAATTTCCTTAAAACATTTGCGATATACTTCCCGGCAGTTACAGGTATACTGTCCGGAGTGAGTTTGTCCGGTGATCTGAAAGATCCGAGGAAAAATATCCCGAACGGAACGATCCTGTCAGTGCTTTTTACATTCGTTATATATCTGCTTGTCGCTGTGATATTCGCTTGCAATATCGATATGGGGACGCTGCTGAATAACGAAAATGTAATGATCGATACTGCAGTCAAGATCGTGACTTTCAATATCGGAGACGGCAGGTCTGTCTCACTCGGACCGTCACTTGTCATAGCCGGTATCCTTGCTGCAACGCTGTCATCTGCTATCGGCAGTCTGCTAAGCGGTCCGCGGACTCTGCAGTCACTTGCGATGGATCATATTATACCGCATTTTTTTGCCAAAGGGAGCGGCAGAACTGAAGAGCCGCGCCGGGCAACGATCGTCAGCATGGTTTTCGCTGAGACTCTGCTGCTTATCGGCAATGTGAACTTCGTTGCACAGTTGCTGACGATGTTTTTCCTTGCGACTTACGGTATGCTTAATATAATCGTATTCTTCGAGAGTATTGTGCAGAGCCCGACTTATCGTCCGAGTTTCCGAGTGCATTGGAGCGTGTCTCTCTTCGGAGCGATTTCCTGTTTCGCAGTGATGTTCCTCATCAATAAGCTGCAGACTATCGTTGCTGTCATTATCATTCTTACGATATATCTGCTGCTGACTCGGCGGGATTTCGATATTAACTGGGGCGATCTGCGCAAGAGACTGTGGGCATTCTTTATCGAAGTCGGTATCGAGCATTATGATAAGTATGCCGAACATCCGCGCAACTGGCGGCCGAATATTTCGATCTTCGAGAATAATCCGGATAACAGGATGTATCTGATCGAGATGGCTTCGCTCATTGCCGGCAACAGCGGGATAACAAGTCAGTATTTGTTTATCGATGAATATCTTGATGACATTTACAAGACGCTTGATACACAGTTGACCGAGGCTAAGAATTACATTCGTGATAATCATTATAAGAATATCTATCCGGAACTGATCGTGACCAACAAGGATAAGCACGCTCATATACTGGCTCTGCAGGCTGACGGTAAGGGATCGTTTAAGTCCAACCTGATTATCTCGGATATTGACTTCGATACCAATAACTATATGCTGCATTTCCACAATCTTGCTTCGTATGAGCATCTGAAGAAGAGTGTGATATTTCTGAAAAAAAATACTGCCGCTACATCAGTGTATAACCGGGAAGACCGCATCGATATATGGCTGAGCGGATTTCAGCAGAATGTGTCTCTGATGATGCTTATCCCTTTCCTTATCAAGAAAAACAAAGGCTGGAAGAATACCCGCATAGTGATCAAGATGATCGTCCGCGATGATGAGTCTTATGAGAAAGCGGAGAAAAACCTTGCAATGCTTGCCAAGTATTCGCGTATCAAGGCAGAAGTAGAGATTATCGAGCTTGAGCATTCGGAGCAGCAGCACCAGTCGTCTCTTATGGATAAGATCGGCGATAACAAGATGCTGTCACTGTTTATGAAGAATGACAGACTCCGCTCGCTTATCTCCAATATCGAACAGAAGAAGTATTCCAACGAAGACAGGCCAAAAATCGGCAGTATTATAAGAGAGTCTTCGGCTAATGCACGGTTGGTCATACTCGGTCTGAATGTTCCTGATCCCGGCAAAGAAGAAGAATACGCTGAAAGTGTTAAGCGGCTCACTGATGGACTTCCGCAGACACTGCTGATACGCAGTGCGATCAGCGTGAGTGTGTTTAAGTGAAATTGCAAGAAAACATCAAAAAAAACCGTAAAATTTAATAATTTTACGGTTTTTTTTGATGTTTGATTTTTTCCCTTGCATTTCAGACAGAGTTTTGATAGAATATTTGCTGGAGATAAATCAAGGAGATATAAGATAATATGCGAAGTATTAAATTCAAGATTATCATGCTGATAACAGTAATGATAATGACAGCGATATTGATCGTTGCTGTTCCGACATTGGGCAGTCAGTATGCCGCACTGAAAGACAATGTTATTAAACAGGCTGTATCGGAGATGACAGCAGCCGCAGACTCGATAGATGCTTTTTTTGAAAAGCCTAAGGCTATAGTTAAGGATATGGCATTCTATGTAACAAGGGCATCCCTTGAGTTGGAGCAGGCTCAGAAAGATTTCGAGAGTCTTGTCAAAGATGATCCGACTATACTGTGTCTGTATTATGCTGATCCTGTGCCTGTCAGTCAGGGCGGGATGTTCTACAGCAGTGATTACTGGATACCTGATAATGACTATGATAAGGAGTCCCGTGATTGGTATGCCGCTGCCAAGAAGTATAACAAAGTGGTCGTTACAGAACCTTATATAGATGAAACTACAAAATCTCTCGTCACTACAGTCGCTTATCCTGTACATAAAGGCGGTCAATTCATCGGTGTAACAGGTATCGATATACTGCTGACTGAGATCAATGCTATAGTCGGTGAGAAGAAACTTACTGAGAATGGCAAGACTTATCTGATTGACCCCAACGGGATATATCTGACCAATGACAATATGGATAAGGTAATGCAATCCAATTTCTTTAATGATTATAAATCTCTTGCGAAATACAAGTCAAAGTTCGGCAGTAAGGTTTTTATAGATACGGATGCATCGAATGAAATGTATATCGCCGGGCGTGTGATAAATAACGATACAGGCTGGATTTTGATTACTGTTGGCAATGTCGGTGAGATATACGCTCAAGTCAGAAAAAGTTTGGCTATAGTTGTTGTGCTGGCTTTGATCAGTATGATAGTATCAGTTATTATTGCTGTGATTATCACTTCGCGTATTGCACAGCCGATCAAAGCGGTAGATGTTGCTGTCAACCGCATCGCTATGGGTAATGCCGATTTGACGCAGCGGCTTGATACGAATGTCAGAGATGAGGTCGGCAGTCTTGTCATCGGATTTAATAAATTCATGGAGAAACTCAGCCGTATTGTCGGCGATGTCAAATCATCCAAGACTGACCTTGCTAATGTAGAGACTGAGCTGCATAAGAGTCTGGACAGGACTTCTAAGTCTATAACACAGATACTGTCTAATGTTAAACGCATTGTAGGGCAGGCTGAACATCAGTCCGGTTCGGTTCTCCAGACTTCTGCTGCCGTTACTGAGATCGCAGAGAATATCAGCAGCCTTGAAAGAATGATCGAAAACCAGGCCAATGGGGTTGCACAGGCATCCGCTGCTGTCGAAGAGATGATAGGCAATATTTCTTCGGTTAATGGTACTGTCGAGCAGATGGCAGCATCGTTTACCGCATTGGAGAAAAACACCAATGAAGGTATAGAGAAGCAGCGGGGTGTAGCAGACTATGTACTGGATATACAGCAACAGTCCATTGCTCTGCAGGATGCCAATGCTGCCATCACTAATGTGGCGAGTGAAACTAACCTTTTGGCTATGAATGCGGCGATTGAAGCAGCTCATGCCGGTGAGTCAGGCAAAGGTTTCGCTGTAGTTGCAGCCGAGATCCGCAAGTTAAGTGAGACATCATCTGCTGAGTCTCGCAAGATCAGTGAAGAACTGAGCAAGATAACTGCTACAATCGAGGCGGTTGTTGCAGCAGCACGCGAGAGTTCCGAGAGTTTTGTCGGAGTTACCGATAAGATAACCAAGACAGATGAACTTATAGCTCTTATCAGATCGGCAATGGAAGAACAGCAGATCGGATCTAAGCAGATTGCTGAAGCACTGCGTGTTATGAATGACAGCACAACGGAAGTCAGGACAGCATCTCATGAGATGTCTATCGGCAATAAGCAGATACTGACAGAGATAGAGAACCTGCAGAGTGCTACGATTGATATAAAAGACGGAGTAAAACAGATGGCTGACGGTGCATCAGAGATAAAACAGACAAGTGCCGTTCTCTCCGGCATCTATGAGAAAGTCAACAGTTCCGTGACTCGTATCGGGATGCAGATTGATCAGTTCCAAGTCTGAGTACTAATGTATAAAAAAAGCGGGATGTTATAAAATCCCGCTTTTTTTGCAGCAATATGTTTACTGTATAAATCCCGGCTCCGGCAGATGCATGCCTGCCATAATCAGATGGTTATCCTGAGCATATTGCATAAGCCGTATGCGGCTCTGTGCAGACTTGTCTTTATCCATATCATAGATCGAGTTGATCTCAGGGTGGTCCTTTTGCAGGGCATATCCGTGCATCAGATCTCCGACGATGAGCAGCTCATTGTATCTGTATGCTGTATGTCCGGGAGTGTGTCCGACAGCATCAAGTGCAGTAACATTGTGAGGCAGTGTGTCTCTGAATGCAAATAAGTGCAGCTTGTCCTGATACAGTCCCATAATGTTTTTCTGCAGATCATTGTTGGATATGTTGTTCATCCAGGCATCATACTCTGTCTGTGACGCATATATCTCTGCATTGGCAAATACTCTGCTGATCTGCCCATTCTCAGCGGCAGTGATAAGTCCGCCGATGTGGTCTCCGTGAAAATGCGTCAGATATATGAGTTTGATCTCATCCGGCGAGATGCCAAGTTCAGACAAGCGTTTACGCATCTGACCGCCCATATCACCAAGACCTGCATCGAACAGGATATACTCACCGTTCACTTTCAGCAGAAATGTGCTGACTGTTGCCGGCAGACCGTCAGGCATATTAAGACCATTCCACAGCTCATCATCCGCTGCCGGGAAGAGTTCCCTCGGGTTGAGTTTCTGTGCAGGGTTATCCCTGATCCAAGTCACTTCTGCTCCGTCAGCAAGTTTGATCGTCTTTGTGCCATCAGGGACTTTCGCTGTCTCCGCAGGCGAGTTGTCTGCCTTTTTGTCGCGGCATCCGACCAACAGCAGTGCACATACAAGCAGCCCGCCAATTACATATCGATTCATATAATGCTCCTTAATTATTTATTATTTTTTATGATAATGAGTTCTGCAGTAAACGATATAAACAGTATCATTTGATTGATTTTCGCAGTCTTGCCTGATTTTCTTCATTCCAGAATGGATCGCCGCTAATCTCAAACGGGATGCGGTTCTCACGCAGTGTTATTTTGGCAAACATATTCATTGCTGCAGAAACAGTCAGTCCGACGGATTTGCAGAATTCCTCAAATGCGATTTTTGTATCATCATTCATTCTGATGCTTACTGTAGCCATATTGTCACTCCTTGTATTATCTTATGAGCATATTATAACACAATGTAATACAATAATCAAGGATAAAGTAAGAAAATAAAAAAAACAGATCTCTGATTTATGGATTGACTTTTCTCGGATGATTGTGATACAATAATAATATGAAAATCTGTGCAATGTATGTAGGAACAGAAATATGATGCCGCTCAGTCTCTGCCACGCACAAAACGAAAATGAACTAAAGACTTATACCAAGATCGTATCAGTGCCGCATCTGAGTGTAGGATTCTACAACGGCAGTCAGGATATGCGAATGAAGCCGTTTGCTCATGCACATAATCATTATGAGTTTATCATACCTTTGGAGACGATCCCAATACTGCGATATGAGCAGGCTAACTATCCCGGCGAAGTAGGATATTGTTATCCTGTCAATCCGCATGTGGAACACGGACTGCGTTTGTCTCTCACCTCGGAGCTGATGTCCATCGCCGCTGATGAAGATTATCTTAACCGAAGAAAAGCAGAATTGGGCTATGAGGATAAATTATTCTACACGCGATTTCTCATAAATTCAGGACTGCTGACTGAATTGAATTTATTTGGTCTGACACAAAGCGAGACTATCGCGACGGAGATCATCGATACGCTCATCCGTGCAGGACTACAGGATGATATTGATAACCGCCGCCCGCAGGCTGATTATTTTCAGGATTTCAAAGATGTGATTTTATTTATATTTGAGCATTTTACGGAGAGCAGTCTGACGATACGGGATATATCTGCCGTCTCACGATACGGTTATACATATTTCACCAAAGCATTCGTGAAATTCATGAATGAAACGCCTGTCAGTTATCTGAACAAAGTCCGCATTAGCAAAGCCAAAGCCATGATGAAAGACAATCTGCCATTCGACAGTATCGCGAAGCAGTCCGGATATACATCCGCCTCCGCATTTACCGAAGCATTCAAGCGGATCGTTGGCATGACCCCAACGGAATATAAGAAAAAATTTTTCTAAAAAAAATCTCACTTCGATAGAAGTGAGATTTTTTTATCCTTGTCAATACTTCACAATAGGCACACGGGCTGCCGTGACATCATCGATTCGCTTAACCGGTGTGAGTGTCGGGCAGTCACGCAAAGTTTGTGCGTCTGTCTTCATCTCATCATAGATTTTGAGAAGCACTGCTGCGAAGTCATCAAGTCGCTTCTTGCTCTCAGTCTCCGTCGGTTCAATCATCAGGCAGTTATGCACGATAAGCGGGAAGCTGACGGTCGGAGCGTGATAACCGTAGTCAAGAATACGCTTCGCAAAGTCCATAATGCTGATGTCGTATTGGTGACACTCGCTGTCTAATCCGATAACGAACTCGTGCATAATGTGCGGTTTTGTCGCAATAGTGAATGTGTCACGCAGCAAAGCGGCGATATAGTTGGCATTAAGTAGGGCAAGGAGTCCGCTCATTCGCAGACCCGCAGCACCGAGAGACTTGATATATGCAAACGCTTTAACCAACACCGAGAAGTTAGTTGAGAATGCTCTAACCTGTCCGATAGTCAGTCCGCCTCGATGCTCGATCGAATATTGACCATTCTTATAAGAAGTGATATAGTTCGGCATAAAGTCTTTCAGATGAGCTTTCACACCGACAGCACCGCATCCCGGTCCGCCACCGCCGTGCGGAGTTGAGAATGACTTGTGGAGATTGAGATGCACAAGGTCAAATCCCGTGTCACCCGGTCGTGATATACCGAGAATCGCATTAAGATTTGCTCCGTCGTAGTAAAGCTGGATGCCTTTGGCATGGCAAATATCACGAATAAGAGCGATATTCTTTTCATACAGACCAAGCGTGTTAGGATTAGTCAGCATAAATGCCGCAACATTCTCATTTGCTTTGGACTTCAAGTCCTCAATATCGACAAAACCGTCAGCATCTGAATTAACTGAAACAACCTTGAATCCTGCCACATTTGCAGAAGCCGGGTTAGTTCCGTGAGCCGAATCGGGCACAAGGATAATCTGACGATCCTCGCCTTTGTTTCGGAAATAAGCCTTGACGATGAACATCGCTGTCAGCTCGCCGTGAGCACCGGCACAGGGAGCGAATGACATATCAGCCATGCCTGTCACTTCAGCCAGATCTTTACCGCATTCGTGAATAATCTCAAGAGTTCCCTGTACACGCTCATTCGCAGAATATGGATGCATATTGTTAAATGAGTCAAACTTAGAGATTTTTTCGTTAATCTTGGGATTATATTTCATCGTGCAGCTGCCCAGCGGATACATCCCGTTATCCACACCGTAATTCTTGCCTGACAACTCGATGAAATGTCGAACAACTTCAACTTCACTGACATTCGGCATATCTAATTCCGCATTGCGAACCTGATTGGCAGGCAAATAATCACTCGCCTGCTTTGCCGAATGTGTAAAAGCAAACCGAGACAGTGTATCGTTATCTTTTTCAAAAATCAGATTTTTATCAAAATGTGCTCCGTTTTTAGTCATTGTATCACTCATTTTATACCTCCTAAAACTTCTACGAAATAGTCAATGTCTTCATCACTGCACATCTCTGTACATCCGACAAGATAACAGCCTTTAAGACTTTCATCGACATTCGACAAGTCATAGCAGGAGAGAATATCGTTGTTTTCGAGAGTCTCGGATAACGCAGACGCATTTATATTAGTTTTTATTACAAACTCATTAAAAAATACCTGATTAGGAATAATCTGGAAATTACCAAGTTTTGCTATTTCAGACTGAAGTTTGTGAGATTGTTCAAGATTTGACAAAGCACAATCGGTTAATCCCGACTTGCCCATTACTGACATGTAAACACTCGCTCGGAATGCACACAATCCGTGATTGGAACAGATATTCGATGAAGCAAGTTCCCGACGAATGTGCTGCTCTCGTGCGGTGAGTGTCAGCGTATAAGCGATATTGCCGTCCTTGTCCTTAGTCTGTCCGACGATGCGGCCCGGCATCTTACGCATATATTCTTTCCTGCAGGCGATTACACCGAGATACGGACCTCCGTAAGACAGCGGATTGCCAAGGCTCTGAGCCTCACCGCAAACGATGTCTGCTCCAAGTTCTGTCGGTGTCTTTGCTACAATCATACTTAACGGTTCGGTAAAAACCTGAATAACAAGTCTCTTGTCTGCGTGAACATTCTCCACAACACCGGAATAATCAACAAGCGTACCGCAGAAATTCGGACATGCAATGATAAATGCCGCATAATCCTTATTCCAAGCCTTATCAAATGCTGCCTTATTAAACTCAAACGCTCCCGTATCAACCAAATCAACAGTAACATTACGAGCATTCATATAAGTTCGCAAGACACTTATGTACTCAGGATGAATATACTTATCAACAAGAAGTTTCGGCTGGCGTGTCTGAGCCACAGCCATCATTGCTGACTCTGCAAGAGCCGTCGCTCCGTCATACATTGATGCGTTAGTTGCATCCATCCCTGTAAGACGGCAGATATAAGTCTGATATTCAAAAATTGCCTGCAGAGTTCCCTGTGAAATCTCTGCCTGATACGGCGTGTATGCAGTGTAGAACTCCTGTCGGCTTGCAATCTCATCAACCGCTGCCGGAATATAGTGATTGTTCGCACCGGCTCCCATAAATATTGATTTGTAGGGTTTGTTCTTCGCTGCGAGATTCTTAAAGTATTGTTCAACTTCCGGCTCACTCATCCCGTCCGGCAAGTTCATCTTATCGGCGATAAACTCTTTGGCAACGGGCTGCAGTAAGTCATCCAACTCATTTTTACCGATTGTCTTCAGCATGTCCTTTATGTCCTGCTGAGAATGTGGAAAATATGTCACACCTGACTCCTGTTTTTTTGCACAATTGTGCTGTATTTTGGAGTATTATAGCACTTTTGAGAAATAAAGTAAAATTTTTATGCAAAATGTTACAGAAAAAAAGTAATATTATGAAATGAGTTGTTTTTTGACAATCTTTTCTTAAAACTAAAAAAAAGCAAAAATTTTCTTGATTAATAACGGATTTATTGGTAAAATTAAGAAATAATATTTTAGCAAATTTATAAAAGGAATACTTATGGCTTATAAATTAACAAAAGGAAAATACCGGGTATCCTGTAAACATCCGGGTTGTACATTTGATCATGAGTTCACGCTGACTCAGACTATAATGGGTATGACGGAGGAAGATGTTGAGTCCGAAGCAAAGAAGTTTGCCCGGGATATGGCTCGTGTTAAGCACGATGCTATCCACGGTGCGAAGCACACTCTGACTAATCCGACAGTCCGCAAAATTAGCGGTGTATATGAGGCAGTCGGTGCTCAGTCGTCAGTACTCAAGAGACAGTCTGATGCTGTTCGTTATCAGGAATATAAGAAAGGCGACAAGATCCTCAATAAAGGTGATCTGGCTACGACTGTCTGCGAAGTTGTAAAAGGTTCTGCCAGTGTAGATCGTGCCAATGCACAGCCGTATAAACCGGGTGAATCATTCGGAGCTGCAGCTCTGCTTGTCAATCAGGTGCGAACTGCCGATGTAATCGCTTTGGAAGACGGCACAATGATCGCTTTCTACAATCTTAAGGAACTTAATAAGAAAGATCCGCGCAAGGCTAAGGAACTATACTCCGAAGCAATGGAAGATATGTTCTCTGTTATCCAAACATTGGAGTCTACTGTATCTGATTTGGAGACGGAACTGGAGAAAGCAAAGATCGCTTCCGAAAACCGCAAGGCAAGAGTTGCCGAGTTGGAAGAGCTGCTGCTCAAATATGAGAAACAGATCGAAGAGATCAACGGCAGGGACAGTTTTAAGTAAAATAACAACATTCGGAGGACTTCCATGAAAAATGGAGAGAGAGTTATATGGATAAGCGTGGTAACAGTGCTGCTGGTCGTATCGCTGTTTGCTATATTTATCAAAGATGCCAGTGCAGGCAGCATGTCCGGCGAAATGCCTTATATGATGAAGTTTAAGCGTGTGTTCGATATAATAAAGTCGGACTATGTAGATGAGAGCAAGACGGACAATCTGACTCTGATTAATGGTGCTATTAAAGGCATGATAGACTCTATCGGTGATCCGCATACCAACTATCTGTCTGAGAAAGAGATGTCGGATATGAATGACACTTCTGCAGGCAACTTTGGCGGTGTCGGCATGATTATCCAGCGTAAAGATGACTATACAGGTGTTGTGTCGCCGATTGAAGGCACTCCTGCTTACCGCAAAGGTATGAAGGCCGGAGATCTCATTATCACTGTAGATGGAGAGTCTATCAAAGGCTTGGATGTCGGCGATGTGGCTAAGAAACTCCGCGGCATTCCGGGAACGAAAGTCACGATAGAGTTTATGCGGGATGACATCAAGTATGAGACAGAACTTGTGCGGGCAAAGATAGATGTGCCGTCGGTGAAGTCGGCAATGCTGAAAGACTACGGCTATATCCGTATTTCGCATTTTACGGGAACTACCTGCAGTCATGTTAGAGAGGGCATTAATATGGCTCTGTCCAATAATGCCAAAGGTCTCATCATAGATCTGCGGTATAATCCGGGCGGACTGCTTGCCGAAGTGCGTGATATTGTTGATCTGTTCCAAGACGAAGGAGTTATCGTATCGACTAAAGGCCGCAACTATCAGGCTGAGGTCTACAAGGCAAGCCGTATCAATACGATCGTGCCGAAAGAGATGCCTGTTGTTGTTCTTGTTGACGGCGGTTCGGCAAGCGCATCGGAGATATTCTCAGGTGCTATGAAAGATCTGCACCGAGGAATCCTCGTCGGTGAGAAGACTTACGGCAAGGGGTCTGTGCAGACGATACATTATCTCGGCACTGACGGCATGAAACTCACCATTGCGAAGTATTACACACCTGCAGATATTTGTATTGACGGTATCGGTATCCAGCCGGACATTGAGGTCAAGGAGCCTGAACTGACAGAAGATGAGAAAGAAATGCTCAAGAAGATCTTCAAAGACAAGGCTATCGAGAATAAAACAAAAGGAATAAAAGACGCTTCAGATGCTGTGATTGACAGGATTTCGTCAGAGTTGATTAATGATGGGTATAAACTGCCGCAGAAGTATTTGCGAAAACTCGTCAAGACTGAGTTGGAGTATTTCTCCGAGAATAAACCGATATATGATCTGGATTATGATATTCAGCTGCAGAAAGCAGTAGAGATATTGGATAATAATATGTTGGAATACAAAGACGGTCAGTTCTTCCTGAAGAACTGATGAGCCATAGAGAAAAAAGAGAAAAAAAACAAAGTCGGTAAAAGGCTGTTCATTGGAACAGCCTTTTTTTGATATATATATGGCGGAGAATATGAAATAAAATCAGAATTTTGCACTCAAGTTTTAAAAGTCTGGACATTTTGAGACAAGAATGATAAAATATAAGCAGTTGTTTCAAGAAATGAGATGAATATGTAATCCGATATTTAGGATTATGGTTAATATCGAACGATGTCAAAGAAATGATGCGTTGATAGTTAGGTATCAGTATGAGTTTCAAAAAAATAATTAATCGGTCAGATATGCTTGGATGTGTGTTGTGTGCAGATCCGCCATGTTCTTCTGTCTGCAAACGAGGTATAGATGCAGGCAGGCTTTTGCGGAGCATCTGGTTCAGCAATGAAGAATACGCTTCAATGACGCTGCCGGAGCATAATCCGTGTATCGGATGCGATGCTGACTGCGAAAAAGCCTGTGTAAAAAACCGCATCGATCCGGATGACGGCATCTGCGGCGTACACATATCGAGCCTTATTTCAAAGTTATATGAAGTGAGAGCTCTGCCGCATGATGTTGCGGGAGTTGACAGGATTGATTTTTCCTGTCTCAAAAGTGACATCTGCGGTATCCCGATTGACAATCCTTTCCTGCTTTCTTCATCGGTTGTGGCAAGCACTTATGATATGTGTGCCAGAGCTTTTGAAGCCGGCTGGGCAGGGGCATGCTTTAAGACAATCTGCAATTTCCCCATTCATGAATGTTCGCCTCGTTTTTCAGCTTTGATGAGCGATAATAATTCATTCATCGGTTTTAAGAATATTGAGCAGCTTTCCGACCATAGCGTAGAAGAAAATATGAATATCTTCCGCCGTCTTAAAGAAAAATATCCTTCAAAATTTATCCTTGCTTCGATTATGGGAAAGGATGAAGAAGAGTGGGGCATCCTTGCAAAAAAATGTGAAGATGCCGGTGCTGATGCGGTTGAGTTAAATTTCTCATGTCCCAATATGGCAGATGACGGACTTGGATCTGACATTGGACAGATACCCGAACTTGTTGAGAAATACACTTCTATCGCAAAGAAAGCCTGTTCAATCCCTGTAATTGCAAAACTTACGCCGAATGTTGCGAATATGAGTCCTGCTGCTGAGGCTGCCAAAAGGGGCGGTGCTGACGGAATTGCTGCGATCAATACTATCAAAAGTATAACCGGAGTTAATATCCACACTTTTATAAGTGAGCCGTCGGTTCACGGGAAATCGGCATTGGGAGGTTACAGCGGTGCTGCGGTAAAGCCGATTGCTCTCAGGTTTATAGCGGAGCTTGGTCTGAACAAAAATCTGCATGGGATGCACATAACCGGTATGGGCGGCATAGGGAGCTGGACTGATGCTGTGGAGTTTTTACTCCTTGGCTCCGCTTCTCTCCAGATAACTACTGCGGTCATGCAGTATGGTTACAGAATTATCGATGATTTGAAATCAGGTCTTGCACTGTATATGAATCAGAAAGGGTTCAAGTCTGTTGCCGATATAGTTGGAGCAGGTCTTGATTCATTTTACCTGTCCACTGACAATCTGGAGCGGGACTCGATCATATATCCGAAATTCAACAGCGACAAGTGCGTTGGCTGCGGCAGATGTATGATCTCCTGTTCTGACGGCGGGCATCAGGCTCTGACACTTAGTCCGGAACGAAAAATCCGCATGAATCCTCAAAAATGTGTAGGCTGCCATCTGTGCATCCTTGTGTGTCCGCAAAAAGCGATTACATCAAGCGGCCGCCGGTTTGATAAGCATTTATAAGATATTTCCCGCAGTTATTGAAATAAAAAGCAGAAATCCGCACACTTATTTCAAAAAGTCTAGACTTTTTGAAATAAGTGTGGTAAAATATAAGCAGTTATTTCAAAAAGTGAGGAAGACAATGAATCGCAGCGGAGAATTTGTTATAAATCCAAAAGGAGAAGCATCATATAAATCATTTCGACCGACACCGCTTCCGCCTGATCCAAACATTGAGATGAATGATGATATGATTGGGAAACTGATTGCCGCTAAAACAGAATTAGCGAAGTTGGAGACTGCATCTAATCTGATACCCAATGCTGAGTTGTTTATCTCGATGTATGTTCGCAAAGAAGCATTGCTCTCATCACAGATAGAGGGAACACAATGCACGCTGGATGATGTGCTTGATCCTGAAGTGGATATGAATGCCAATCTTGATTTGGCAGATGTTCTTAATTATGTAAAAGCGGTATCATTCGCAGTTGATCGTCTTAATACATTGCCGATTTGCTGCAGATTGCTGCGTGAGATACATTCTCGGCTGATGGATGGCATCAGAGGCTCTGATAAAAATCCGGGTGAATTCCGACGATCTCAGAATTGGATCGGAGCGACAAATTGTTCATTGTCTGACGCAAGATACATCCCGCCTAATGTCGAAGACATGAACTCGGCTATGTCTGATCTGGAAAAGTATATTAATTCGACTGATAACTGTGATCCGCTTGTTCGCTGTGCATTGATCCATTATCAGTTTGAGACTATTCACCCTTTCTTGGATGGCAACGGCAGAGTAGGCAGGATGCTGATATTGCTGTATCTGTTGGAGCAAAAAATCCTTACGAAACCTGTTATTTATGTTTCGTATTTCCTTAAAAAAAATCAGATCGAGTACTACGACCGCATATCGGAAGTCCGCCGAACCGGTAATTATGAGCAATGGGTTGCATTCTTTATTGATGCAACAGCGGCAGCGGCAGCTGATTCGTATCGTGCTGTAATGAGAATGACGGATCTGCATAAAACAAATGAAACTGCTCTGCCTAAAACAAGCAGAACTAAAGATACTGTCAGAATGCTGTTTGATTATATCGAGCGGTATCCGATTATTGACATTAAGAAAACAGCCACTGCTCTGCATCTGAGTTATAATACGGTGTCTTCAGCTGTCAGCAAATTAACCGAGCTGGGCATCCTGAAAGAAACGACAAACGCTGCACGCAATAAGGTATTTGCATATAACGCATATCTGGAAATCCTGCGGGAAGGAACATGACGCAAAAAAGCCTGCTTACGCAGGCTTTTTTGCGTTAAAGATAAGTTTACTTTAGCCTTATGAATTGTTCCATATCATGAGTCTCTCCTTCATGACTTTCATACCAAGTCATTATATCTCCCTCGATACGAAAATGAGGCTGACTTTCTGCTGTAGCACCATTGCCATGGTAATAGATAACATAGTTGTCTTTCCAATCCCACCATTTTTGTTCAGATGTTTCCACATCAGGATTATTCCACCAGTTATCTACATATTCCGGCTGAGCAGGCTGAATAAACCACACTGTGCCATCTGCACGGTAATCATAATAACCAAGTGTAAGAGCCTGTCCGTTCTCATAAGAAAACCACTTTCCGACAGGACTATTGCTGCTTTCTTTATTATCTGACGTGTTGTCTGTATTTTCTGCCGCACAGCAGAATACTGTAAGCAATGCGAGCATTGCGAGTAATATTGTCAAATAGTTTTTCATCGTTGTCTCCTTAATTGTTTTTCATAAATGAAAAGTTTTCCCAATCTTTAAGATTGACTTCCAAATATCCAAACTGATTAATTTTAAAATTAGCGAACCATGGAGTTCGATCTGAGCAAAAATAAACTCCTTCATTGGTATTTACATCAAATATAAATTTAGGTTCATCAATGAGCCATTGTTTATAGTTGGATGATACGATAAATCCCAAAATTTTATCTTCTGACCTATATGTTTGTATGAAATAATTATCATCATGCCATATTCCGCCAAATTCGCCTGTTTCTTCGCTGCATTCGTAATAATCTTTCTTACGTTCCCATAGCGGCACAATATTTTTCACATTTTTAAGATAATATGCCTGCTGCAAATAGACATCATAATTATACGACCCTGATGACTGTTGCGTGCCATAAGTTGTTGCCGAACCGATAGTTTGACCGCTGCTGTTTCTGACATAAGTTGTTGAAGAAGTCGGGGTAGAAATAGTATAATTCACAGTTTTTGTTTCTTTATAATTTCTGCAAGTTATTACAACATCTGCACCAACCTTTTGAGCAACTTTCTTCGCTTTTTCTACATTGCTAATATATCCAGAAAATTCTGATTTCCCCATAATAAAAAAATCAGAATAGAACGATTGATATAGTGTATCAATGTCCTGACTGCCATAGTCAAACCATGTTACATTTTTTGTCGGTTCGTATGTTGTCGGAGCTTGTTTTTCATAATACTTTGCATAAGGTCCTGAAATGCAACTTGTTAAAAGCAATATGAAAATTGGATAATAATATTTGAGATGAGTCATTCTTTTTCCTCCGTTACTTTGAATAAAAATGAATTTCCATAATATTTTCATACTTTGCAGTATAAACTTTATTGGATGGCGAATAAGTGTAATGATAGGCTGTTTTGCCGTCATCATACCACGAAATTTTTTTTGACTGTCCTGTTCTTAGTGTGAATGCACTGCTTTCGCTGCAGTTACCTTTAGGTGTAACAGTTACTGTTGATAATGAATAGTTGTACATTGTCCATGTTGCAATCGTCCAATGGCATTCTGTGTTGCAAGACATCAATATAATTGATAAAAATAAAGTGATGAAAAATACTTTCCCTAAATAAAACACTTTACTCATAAGATCTCCTATAGATATAACCTATTTTTGTGCTGAATGCACAACAAAACCGTCCTTCTTTTTAGCAAAAAAAAGGCACAAACGAAATTAATCATAATCGATTAATAGCCGAAATTAAAAGTGAAATAAAAAGAAATTCTAAAGTGAGATGTAAGACCTCCGCGGTTTAGACTCATTACAAAATCCCATGTCACCAAGTAGCAACAAAGCAGATGAATCCTAAACCGCGTTAATATAACTCAACCGCCTCATGTGACACGGGAGTTATGCGAGATAAACTCTCATGATATAATGAGACTTGCGGTTTAGATCTATCGTTTTTGACAAAAGGCTGCTAATCTTCTGTCAAAAAGATCTGTAATTGTAATGTGATATTAAACTATAAAAAGAGTTTTGTCAAGATATTTTTTTGAAGTGCTGATTTATTCCTAATTATTATCATTATCTGTAAATTGCCTTGAGATTTCTCTGCCGGCATAGAGGACACGGTGGATTTGGACTTCTTCGCTTTCTACAATATAGAATACATAATAGTTATCAACCGTGAAACTGCGGTAGCCTTGCTCTTTTAGCGGCGGAATCTGACAAATAGGATGTGTGAATGGGAAAAACTCAAGTTTATCTACTTCATCATAGAATTTTCGTATGAATTGTTCTGCAGAGTGAAATAAAACATTTTCCCAATAGTCTTGTATATCCAATACATCCTGTTGGGCAGACTCAAAAATGTTTACGGAATATCTCTTATTCATAATCAGACAATAATCCTTTTAAGAATTTTTTTGCATCCATTCCTTTATCTCCGGCTGCGATTTCGGCACGGGCTTCTGCGATTTTTTCGCGGACATCATCCCAAAAGAATTTTTCCTGATAGACTTCCATGCTCATCACAACAATATCGCCGCGTCCGTTATTAGTCAAGAATACAGGTTCTCGTCCTATATGAACTGCTTCGGATATTGCTGTCCAATCAGACTGAATGTCTGTTACAGGTCGTATCATTGGCATAAGTTACTCCTTATCATAATTATAACAAAAAATCCTAAAAAATCAACAGATTTTTTAGGATTTTTTGTTATGCTTTACACTTTCGCTGCAAACAGCTGAATGCCTTCATTCGGGAATTTAGCCTGTATAGCGGATATGACATTCTGCACTGTCGGCAGGGTGGCTTCATCAATATATGTTGTAAGTATGAAGTTCATCTCCGGCCAGACTGACGAGCCGAGTTTACGGCTGCGTTTGCCTCGTCCGAATGTCTGTTCGATTACGGAATACTGTATGCCGTCGATGTGCTGTTCAAGCAATTCCGTAATGTCTGCCTGTACCGATTGGTTGGCTATGATCTCACAGCGATACCCGGCCTTGACATTGTTATACATATTAAGAGCGGAAGAGATATTCTTATCATCGATAACTTCAATAGTACTGACAGTTTCACGGCGTGGTTTCATCATAAGAGAATAAAGCACCGGTATAAGGATAAGAGTAACAAATGTGCTTGATATAAGTCCGCCCAAAACACCCAGACCGATCGGCTGGACGATCGCCGCACTTCCGCTCGTGGTAAAACTCATTGGCAGCATACCGAGAACGGTGGACAGTGTCGTCATAAGCACAGGTCTCAGTCGGCTTATACCTGCTTCAAGGCAAGCCTCTTTAATCGGCAGCCCACGATTGACAAGTAGGTTTGTATAGTCTACAAGGATAATACCGTTATTCACGACGATGCCGACAAGCATTATAAGACCTATCATCGTCATTATCGACACTTGCTGACCGTTTAGTATATATGCAATAATAACCCCGATAAACATAAACGGGATTGTCATCATATTGATGAAAGGTGCAGTAAAACTACCATAAGTTCCGGCCATTACACCGAATACAAGGATCATTGCAAGGATAATAATCTGCAAAAATGCCATTCCCTGCTTTTGCATAGTCTGCCACGAACCTTCATAAGATACGGTGACTTGCGGCGGCACAATTACATTCTCACTCATTTTTTTCTTGATCTTTGCTTCGACCTGAGGAGCTGATGTATCACCGGCCTTTTCGTCAATATTGGCTGTTATATGGATTGTCCTCGTTCTGTTCTGTCTGTTGATCTCCGCCGGACCGTAACTCTTTTTGATCTCTGCAAAATTTGACAGACTGACAAGTCCGTCCTTGCCCTCGACCATAATCGAGTCAAGGTTAAGGACCTTTTGTCGATCACTGTCACGGTACATAAGGACTATATCATATTCATTGCCGTTTGTTCGGAACTTTGTCGCCGTAACTCCGGCAATACTGTTATTGACTTCGGTGGCAGCCGACACAACGCTCACACCGAATTCGGCGGCACGCTGCCGATCTATGCACACTTCTACCTGGGGCAGTCCTTCTTTGAGATCAGACGAAATGTTGCTTAAGCATCCGAGTCCTTCCATAATATCAGTCAGTTTATGAGAGATCTCCGCTGCTGCAGCAAAATCCTGACTGCGAATGGCAATGTCTATATCATTTCCTGCCAACTCGTCAATTTCACTGAGACCGAATGTCAGCTTTGTTCCGATAAATTTGTCAAAATGAGCAGTAAGTTTTTTCTGAATAACAGAAGATGTATCAATCTGCTCGGCATAAGGCGGCAAATAAATCGACAGTGAGCCTTTGTATTCACCTGCAACCTCACCCAATGGATCAGTACCGGCAGAGATGACTACTGTTTTGTAGCCTTTTATCTCATTATAGACAACCTGCTCAAAGTATCTCAGGACATTCTCTGTGGCCTCAAGCGACGACCCGACAGGCAATTCTACATCCAGAGTGACTGCCTCATTATCAATATCCGGCATCAGATCTATGCCAAGATTAGGCACAAGTGCCAATGCTCCGATTAAGAGGAGGATACTCCCGATAATCGATAATATTCTGTGCTTCAATGCTCCTTCTAACAAAAATTTGTATGTGTCGGCAATATGATCCTGCCACCGTTCCAAAAATCTGTATATCGCTCGGAATGTGTGAGTCCTGATAGGCGGTTCTTTTGATTCCGAGAGAGGCAAATAATGTCCTGCCAAAACAGGCACAAGGAATATCGCCACGAACAAACTCGATATTATCGCTATCGCAATAGTAAAGATCAAATCTTTGGCAATCGGACCTACCCATTCCAATTCGTTAAGATACAATAGAAATGGCAGAAAAACTACAATCGTCGTCAGGTTGCCGGACACAACAGATGTAATCATCTCCTGACTTCCGAGGATGGCTGCGGTCTTTGCCCGTGTCCCGCGGATGCGATAATTATATATATTATCAATCATAACGACCGAAGCATCGACTACCATGCCGACTCCAAGAATAAGCCCTGCCAGTGTCATGAGGTTAAGACTGATGCCGCTTAGGTGCATAAGCAGTGCCGTGATGACGATCGACAGCGGTATCGAGATCGAGATAATAAATGTACTTTTGATACTTCGCAGGAAAAGGAAGAGCATTATAACGGCAAGGAGGATACCCTGCCAGGCTGTATCAAATAATGTGTGCAGCGTATCACGAATCATTGTGGAGTCATCAGAGATGACCTCAAGGAAAATATCCGTCGGCAATGAGTGTTTGAGTTCTTCGAGTTTGTCATAAACGGCATCGGCCACTTTGACGGTATTTGTGCCGGACTGCTTAGTTATAGACACATATATACCGGGCATGCCATTGATATATACACTCTCAGTTTTGTCGTTATATCCCATAAATGCCGTACCGACATCGGAGAGTTTGACATTATAACCATTTACAGTTGCAAGGACTGTATCATTGATCTCTTTTATCGATGTGTACTCTCCGGTTGTTCGGACAACGAAATTTCTGTAACCCTCGCGGATTTTACCGCCGCCGAGATCGAGATTCTCCAATGCGAGTTTCTCAGACACTTCCGGGACTGTCAGCCCGAATGCTTCAAGTCTGTTTTGAGATAATTCTACCCGAACAATCTGCCTGCGTCCGCCATTGACCGAGGCTCGTCCTACACCTCCTGCCTGAGTCAGGATATTCTTAATCTCATTATCCGCTATGTAGCGCAGTTCTTCGGAAGAACGGCTGCCCCGGACGGCGATCTTCATAATCGGTTCAGTATTATTGGTAAATTTCATAATTGACGGAGACTTTACTGACTTCGGCAGCAAATCCCTCACCGAATCAAGTGCATCACGGACTTCGTTGGTTGCAACATCAAGGTTAGTGCCATAAGTGAATTCCATATATATAGAACAAAGTCCGTCCGACGACACGGATGTGAGTTTTTTGAGATTGCTGACACTGATAAGACCGTCCTCTATAACTTTGGTTACAGCTGACTCAACAGATTGGGGGCCGGCATTCTCATAAGTCGCAGTAATCATCAATTCCGGCCAGTTTAATTCCGGATAGAGATTGGCTTCAAGCTGGTCGAATGAAAAGAGTCCCATAATGCCCAGCAGTGCAAAAACGATAATGACAAGAACAGGATTAGATAAAGTATGTTTTGAGATATTCATAGTCCACCCTTATGAGTCAGAATGCTGCTCATCGATAACGGTTACTTCAGTTCCGTCAAGGACGGCATTGATACCTTCCGTTATAATGACATCGCCGACATTAAGACCGCTGACAATCTGGACCATGCCGTCAACAGTAATGCCTTTCTCTATCGGCAGACTCTTTGCCTTGCCGTCTTCGATGGTAAATACGATCAGTTGATCCTTACGCACTGTGACAGCATTCTCGGCAACGGCAATAACATCCTTATATGAAGTAAAATAAAGTTTAACTTTGGAAAACATCCCGGCAGTAATGCGGTTGTCTTTTTGATCGAATTGAAGGATCGTCTCGACAGTTCTGCTGTTTGGATCGACGACAGGAGAGATGCTCTTAACTGTCGCACCAAAAGTCACATTGGAGTAAGCTTCGACCCGAACCTCGGCGGTTAGTCCGACTTGGAGTGTGCCGAAGTATTTCTCAGGAATATAAGTCTTAACTTCAAGCTGTGACAAGTCTCCGATAGTGATAACCGGCGTATCGGTAGTGACCTTGACACCGTATTGCGGCGGGATAGATACGATACTGCCGCTAATCGGAGCTGTAATCTGACTGAGAGAATAACTTACTCCGGGAGTAGACGGATCTACATAAAGGATGACCTCGCCTTTTTTTACATACGAACCGAGGTTGACTCTTGTTCCTGCGATCTTGCCGGCAATATTCGGATATACACTGACGGAGTTTTTGGCTTCGATATTGCCGTTGAGTTCGATATACGGCTGCAGCGTTTGAGCAGTCACCGCAGCTGTCTTGACTGCGACAGTATAGTTCTGTTCTGCAGCTTTTTCTTCGTTGTCGTCTGTACATGATGTGAGCATCATGATACATGCCAGACTGATAATACAGAATAAATAACCTGTTTTCTTAATGTTCATGTTTTATATCCTTAAGAATTTTTATCGATTTTTTGTCCTTAATTATTCATTCAGACTGTGGGGGGAGCATCGTCATCCCGAACTTGATTCGGAATCTTTGCGTTAGAGACCCTGAATCAGCGTCGCCTATGCGTCCTTGCGGCGACTGCACACCGCCATCCTTGGCGGTAGGAGTTTAGGGTGACATATTTTGCACAGTCTGCATTGTGTATTGTTTAAAAATATCCCGATCTCTGCACTGCACCTATATCGATGCCGGAACGGTGATGATTGCGGATCCTTCCATAGTAATCTGTCTCCGGCAGCGGCAGCGGCGAGTATGCACTGTCTATGCCTGCCTGCAGCAGAACGGAGTCTCGTGCCGGCACGAAGAACTCATCTTCGCTGGTCAGATCAAAGTCCGACTCAAACCCGTAGAAGATATTGCCGTCATTGAATGTCTCATTGAATGTTTCCGTGCTTCGTCCGTCAAATCTCTGCATAAGTGTAACATTCTCACTGATCACATTCGCAGTAAGTATCGGGCGAATCTCGGCGGATTGAGTGCCGTTAAGATATACAAAAGTAGTCTCAGACTCATTAATGCAGTTGTAGAAACTGTTGATGCTCGTTATATCCGCTTTATTCGTTATCCAGAAGATATAAGCCGAAGTCGGACTGCCGCTGCTGAATATCGAATTGTTAATGCCGGTGAAAGGCGAGTTGGTCAGGCTGAATGTGACACTGCTGTCGCAGCCGCGTGTGCGGACAACGGATGATGAGAGTGTTAATGCACAGTTTTGCGAACGGAACGGGTAAGCATACTCACGGCATCCGCGAATATCGAGCAGACTCTGACCAAATGTCAGATCGCTGCTTCGCTGGTCGAATCCAACAGCATTGTTGGCGTTGTCAAGAGCAAAACTGCTTGACTCAACGGTGACTGTCGATTTGTCGGCATTCATAACAGTTGAGCGGAATGTTCCTGTGCCGCTGACTGAGAAATGACTGTGACTGATGCCAATATCTGCCGACTTGACATCGAAAAGTGATGAAGTGTGCAGTTTACCTACGGCAGTCACAATTGTGCCGGTCAGAGTGAAGTCGGACTTGACAGCATTGATGAATGTGAGATCTCCGTCTGATGAGATGTTAAACTCGGAGTCGGCTATCATCACATTCTTAGAGTCTTTCAATGTGAACAGAGTCATATTCTGACCGGTGACTGTCGTCTGCAGTCCTGCGACGAGCAGCTGTGACTTCTCGGCGATAATGCCGTTATAGTCCTGCTCCAGATTGAATGCGTCGAGTTTGAGACCGCTTATACCGATCATACTTTGCTTGGCATTGGCGAGACAGAATGTTTCATTCCCGTTGTATATAATCTCACTATTGTATAGCTTAATCTTGGCATTGTCAGCGGCGAATATCTGTCGGCAGCCGTCGATGATAAGGCGGATATTCCTCATCTCAAACAGTTTCTTATTGGCAGTATTGAACCATATCAGATTTTTGCGACCGATAGCTTTGTTTTTGAGATTAAGAGTAATCACCGAGTCGGCATGCGACGGCTGTATGATAATATCAGAGTCGATCCGATACGGCACGAAACAGTCGCTGCTTTCATTCATAACATTGATGATACGCATATTCTTGATCTTCGCAGTGCCGAATGCTGCATCCAGCGTATTATACGGCGACTTCTGCGTGCCGTTGCCGCATTGAGCAAGTGTGTTGTCCACATATAGTGCTCGTCTGTCGAAGTGAATGACGAACGGCACAGAGTTGACAGTCTCTATGCCTGCCGGTGAGACTGCTTTAGCGAATATGCTCACACTGTACACACCTGTATCGGGCGGAGTAATCGTAATCGGATCACTGTATAACTGCCAGTCTTTTTCTTGTGACATTCTGTAATAGATCGTGTCAGCACTGCCGGTGGCATTAGGCAGCAGAGTCATCGTGACAGGCTCGTTGTGATATATACCGAGATCTGCACCGCTGCATACGACGGACTGTGCCGGCTGACGCTTATCGACAGTGATAGTGTACAGATCACTGAGTGCAGTTCTCTGTCCGTCGGAGTCAAACGACGCAAATCTTATCCTGTAAGTATTGGTCTGCCCTTCCGTCTCATCTGCCTTGAATATTCCTCGGAATATCGGAGAGTTCTCCGTAACATTAAGAGGTCTGTCATCATTGAGACTGGCGGCATATCTGACTTGTTCTTTCGGCAGATAGAATACCACATTCTCCGAAGCAGACAGATGCGTCTGTGTGCCTGTGAAATCCCTCGGAGTTGGCATAGCCATATCCTGACTGACGACGACTATCCGCGACATCTGCGAGCCCGACTCATTATAGAGCATAAGCTCCAGCGGCTGTCTGCCTTTGTTCTCGAAGATATACTGACCGTCGCATGGAATGTAGCCTGACTTACCGATCGTATCACGGTCGCTGAAACTGAAGTAAAACCTCTCGTCCTTCGGGAAATCTTTGAACTCCAACAGCACCTTATCAAACAGTATCGCATAGTCCTGCATAATGTGACCGTTAAGCATTATCTGCCTTGCGTAGTCATGATCGTCTGCTTTGAACAGCTGCTGCGTATCAACAGTATCATTGGTGACTTTCAGATAGAACGGTCCTGTTACTTCCGAAGCCGTGCCGCTCGGTCCGACTGAGAATGCGGCAAGCCCGATAGTTCCGCTGCGGTATGCTGAGTTGAGTTTGATCGGAGTGTCGTAAGGCAGCCAACTGTTAGTCTCTGTTATGGCAGGCGGTGCGAATATGAAATCATTCTCCGAGAAATCTCTCATCCAGTAGTATATCTTGTCTTCGCTGCTGTGAGGCTTAATGCGTATAGCTGTATTCTCGCTGAATGTCTGTCCCCACTGAAGCGATCCGAACTGCGGCGGCCGAGTGCCTGACATCTGTTCGGTTAGACATTCTATGACAGCATTGTTCTCGGTCATAGTCTCATATCGGATCAGTGACATATATACAGGATGTTTGCCTTTGGGCACAGTGATGTTGTGAGCATAACTCTTCGCTGAGTGCTGCCGGTAGTCCAATGGGAATACTACATGTCGATTGCGAATATCTGCTGCGAATTTATTGCTGTCGAACAGATATTTGACACCGATAACAGTTCGGCCTTCGCTGTCTTTGGAGAACTTAATCTGACGGTCAAACGGAGTGCTGCTGCCGAATCGGCGCATTTTCTGAGAGTCTGTTCTGTCAATGCGGTATTGCCGGCTGTATATCTCCAGTCTGCCGTCGTTACGCTCCAAAAGTGCAGTGATATTATAGTCGGTGACTTTGCCAGGCTGACCGCGGAGCAGGATGCCGTCACGATACTCTGCAGGCTCGGTATTGCCCAATGTATCATTGACGATATAGAACAGTTTGCCGTATTCCGTGAACAGGCTGATCCGTGCCTCGCCGTAAAGCACCGATGACTCCGGAGTCCACACAACCGGCTCGGAGACTTCCCGCACATAGTTAATGCTGTCAGAGAATACATCACCGTCTATACACCACATTCTAAGGCAGAATGTCAAAAAAATCAATAAAAACAGTCTTCGTTTCATTATACAGTTCTCCAAATCAATTATCGAAGAATAGCGTCATTAAATTTATTATAACAAAAAAAATTATGTTTTTTCAAATAAAATTTTATTGAAAAAATTTCAAAAAAATGATAATATATACTTGTAAATTTTTTCCTCATTGATGAGGGTGACGCGAGGCAACATTATGTTTGATGACTTACATGAAGAATGTGGTGTGTTTGGTATTTCTATGGAAAGCGATTCTCAGGATATTATTAAGAACCTGTATCTTGGTCTATTCGCTTTGCAGCATCGTGGACAGGAGACTTGCGGTATTGCCTATTACAAGGATAATGCTATCAAGACTCTCAAATGCGAAGGACTTGTGTCCGGTGAATTCTTCGAGAAACTGCCTTTAGGCGATCAGAGCTGTGCAGGTATCGGTCATGTTCTCTATCCTGCAGGCGGCAACTCCGGCATTAAGAGTGCTCAGCCGCTTTTCTTCCATTGTAATAAAGGCGAGATGGCTATCGCTCACAACGGCAACATTCCGCTGGCAAACAAGATCAAGACAGATCTGATTAAGTCAGGCTCAATCTTCCAGACAACTTCCGATGCGGAGATACTTGTCCACATGATGAGCCGTATCCAGGGAGAAGACTTCGATACAGCGTTGGTTGATTCTCTTGCCAAGATCAGAGGTGCTTACTCAATGGTGATCCTTCATGATGATGAGATTGTTGCATTCCGCGATCCGAATGGCTTCCATCCGTTGTCGTATGCACAGATACCTGGCGGTATAGTGTTCTCATCAGAGACTAACGCATTTGACCTGCTCAAAGCAACCAATTGGATAGACATTGAGCCGGGCGAAGTTGTATTCTGTAAGCGTGGCAAGATCGTGAAGAAACAGCGTTTTGCAGACAAAGGCCGGGTTGCTCAGTGTGTATTTGAGCTTGTTTACTTTGCAAGACCGGACTCGGTTGTATTCGGTGAGTCGGTTCAGCAGGCTCGTGCCAGAATGGGTGCAATGCTTGCCCGCAGAATGAAAGTTAAGCCGGATATTGTTATCTCCGTGCCTGACTCAGGTAACTCTGCAGCGATCGGTTTCGCTAACGAAGCAAAAATACCGTTCGAGATGGGACTTATCCGAAATCACTATACAGGACGAACATTTATCAAGCCGAAGCAGGAACTCCGAATGGAGGCTGTCCGCATCAAGCTCAATCCTGTTAAAGCGATCATTAACGGCAAGTCGGTTGCCGTCGTTGACGACTCTCTTGTCCGGGGAACGACATCCATGCAGATCATCAAGATGCTCCGCGATGCCGGTGCTAAAGAAGTCCATCTGTTCCTCTCCAGTCCTGAGATACATCACTGCTGCTTCTACGGAGTAGATACAGGCACTCTGGAGGAACTTATCTCTACGAAGAAAACTCCTGCTGAGATAGCGGAGTTTATCGGGGCAGACACGGTGAACTTCCTCGCACTTGAGGATCTTAAAGCATGCTTGGCTAAGCCTAATGAATACTGCTACGCATGTTTCGACGGAGACTATCCGACAGAAGTGTAAAGTGAATAAAAAAGACTCGCTGCGGCGAGTCTTTTTTTATTCTAAGTTATTGCCGTATTTTTTCAAGTAGACTTGTTTTTGATAATCGTCCAAGTGGGACTCAACCCAACAACGGCGGCTGACTTCTGCATTTAAGCGAAGTCTTTCTAAGATTTCGGCTGTATTAGGATATGGAATATCATCATTATACAATGATATATCATTATCAAGTTTGTTTCCGAACATTTCAAGATATGCTTGTCTTCCATAAGAAAATAGATAATTCGACAATACAAATTGTCGGCGGCTTAAACCAAGATTTTGCCTAAATTTATCTGCTTCTTTCGTATGAGGCTCATAATCGGGTTCACTAAAGATTGTATATGTTACAAAAGGAATGTATAAATAAGCCTGATAATTCTGAATAAATGCCTCATCACTGATACCGTCAGTATATTGTCTCGGCGGATTGCCGTGAATATTCTTTATAGTTAATTGAATAAAATCCGATTTATTTGGATGATCTCCTTCTTTGATTGTAAGTAAATCGGGTATTTTTTTAAATTTCATAAATGCTCCTATATGTTAAGATGTATTGTTTCAAAAAAGTCAAAAATTCAGAAAGAGAGTTGCCTCTCTTTCTGAGAAGAAAAGTTATGGTTAGCTGTGTTTTATTATGTTATAATATTCATCAGGCTTATAACCATATTTTTGGGCTTGAGTCAGACTCCTGTACAATTCAGGTTCTGTATTCTCTAATTGCTGGCTCTCATCTGATTTCATGTACTGTTGATAATCAAACGGATTCCTTTGATCAATTGGCAAACCGTTCATAATCCGTTCTTGTGTTTGGTGATACTTTTTAGGATTATTTTGACTATTTTTAAGTTCGTCCACCTGACCACATTTTTGTTTATACAGTATCTTATTTCGATCTTGTATCATTTTATCTGTAGTCCACTCAAATGTTGACGGCATTTCTTTAAGTTTACACCACTCATTATAAGCTTGAATCCCGTATAAATCTGCTGCTGCATCAAGTCTTTGAAGTTCCTGTGTGTCATGAGAACGATTTTTTAGAACAGCAACTTTTGATGCAGGATTTTGAAGTTTGTAATATCGAAGATTCGGGTTTAAATGCCCATCGTCTTCGTGATACTTATGCAAAGGATTACTCAAGTACATATCAATCGGATTTGAGTTTATCGTTGTATAACTTTTAGATTGGTTGAGATGTGCATTAACATTATTCCCATATTTATCAACATACTTGACTCGATCAATTATATTAACAATATTCGGATCAAACTTCGATACACCACCACGATTCTTGTTGACTTTAGCAGCATGATTATTTGCTAATTGTTTAGCTTGATCTAACCTAAAGAGAAAATCATTCATTTCTTCATCAGAAGATCTCAGACGAATACTGCCGTTATTATTATGTCTTATGCTTCCGCCTTTCATAAAATTATTATTGTTTTTTGTAAGCACATAGTTCCAACGAGCCTTAGCTGCCGGATCATTCGGATTTTTAATATATCTCCGAAATTCACGGTTCAAACTAAAGTATAAGAATTTTTCGTTTAATAATTCTGTATATAAATAAATTTTCATTTATTAATACCTCTTAATTACTAAGATTATTTGAAATTTCTTCATATAATAACTGATCTTTTGCTTATTGAAAAATAAGTATTGTCTAAATCCATTAAAAAAATATTTAATCAGAATACATTGAGCATATAGAATAAAATCATCTACATACCTCCATCATTAACATTAAAAAATGGTTAATAATCTAAGTTCGACATGCTTTCTATGTTTACTTCCGTCCTCCCGAAAGCACATCTGTGGAGCGTGCGTCACTCACGGCTTCGTGGCTGACCGCACTATAAGTATGCAATGACCTTTCATTACATTTGTGGTATATCTAAAAAAGAATTTTCTCTCATTATATGAGATACCACTTTTTTTGATTAAAGTCAAGTGTTTTTTTAAAAAAAATTCAAATATTTCTCGTTTTTTTTAAAGATTTTCAAAAGGAATATCATCTTATTATTTGAGCATCTCTGTTTCGCGGTATTTATCTATATCATTGTCGCAGAGACGGTAAATGTGCGGCGTATAGGGCAAATAAAGCGTCAGAGAAATATTGCCGATAATCAATAGAACCATATAAAAACAATCGAATAAATTCTACAAAAAAACACTTCAAAAAAACTTTTTTCATATTTTCTAAAAGTAATGATTGATTTTTTTTAATTTTTTTTGTAGAATGTAATTGGTCATAATTTTATACACATTCAGGAGAATGTATGAGCGATTTCATAGATGACGAGTTACTCAAGGATTTTTTTGACGAGGCTTATTCTTTGATAGAGGTTATCGAGGATAATGTTTTGGTATTGGAAAAAGATCCCACCGACAGAGAAGCGATAGATGCTTTGTTTAGAGCAGCACATACACTGAAGGGCGGCTCTGCTACATGTCAGATGGATGAATTGGCGAAGTTTACTCATCTGATGGAAGATGCTATGGACGAGGTGCGTAATGGACATGTCAGTATTACTCCTGATATAGTAGATGTTCTTCTGCAGGCTCTCGATGTTATCAAGTCAATGGTAGAGACTCGCAGCAGCGGTTCTGTTTATTCGGATGACTGCAGCGGAGTAACAGCAGCATTGCAGAAGATCGTCGATGCCGGCGAAGGCAAGTCCTCTTCTGCACCTAAGAAGGCAGCTCCGAAGAAAGAGCCTGCTAAACCTGCTCCTGCTCCGGCGGCTGCAAAGCCAAAAGCAGCGAATGCCGTAACTCTCAGCGAATATGATATGCTGGAGATCAGTGAGAACAATCCTGACAATCTGCCGCTGTTCAAAGTTGATGTTGCATTCGATGAGACTAACCCGATGAGGACGGTTGGTGCAGTGCAGGTGTTTACATCACTGCGTGACATCGGTACTGTCGTTAAGACTTATCCTGACTTCGAGGAACTGTATGGTGATGATTTCCATCCTACTGTTGCTTACATTTTAGCGACGAGCAGTGATGCTGATGAGATCATTAAGTATGCAACGATACCTGATACGACGACGGATATTAAAGTCTTCCCTGTTCTGAAAGAAAGCGATGCCGATAAAGACGATGCTCCTGCAGCCGAGACTGTGCAGGCGGCAGCACCGGCAGATGATGATATAATGGCACTTGTGAAGTCCATAACCAGCGAAGAGTCTAACCGCAGCAAGGCTGATGATGTCAAGACGACAGAGAGTGATTTTGCAAGTATCAATCAAGAGATAAAAGAGTCGAAGCCCGCAGCTGCACCGGAGTCTAAAGCTCCCGCTAAGGCCACCGCTCCTAAGAATGACTCCCATGCACAGTCGTCTGTGCTGCGTGTTGAGTCTGCTAAGATCGATGACCTGCTCAATCTTGTATCTGAGATAGTCATCAATAAGGCTACATTCAATCAGGTCGGTGTAATAATGGGGCGCAGTCTTGACTCATTTAACGAAGTTACTGCTAAATTCAAAGAGAAGTTCAAACTGTTCTTCCCGCGGATTATGGCTCTGAACAATATTACTGATGAGAAACTCCTCGCCAAGGAGAAGAAACTGCTTCAGCAGGACTTCAATACATTGGCAGATATATTTGATCCGATTATGGCGGAGTATAAGAATTCTGTAGACAGGTTTAAGACCACATCTCAGAACTTAGACAGAATATCATCTTCACTGCAGGAGAGTGTAATGCGAGTGAGGATGGTGCAGGTTAAGCAGACATTCTCTCGGTTCCCGCGGCTTGTGCGTGACTTGAGCCGAAGTCTCGGCAAGCAGGTTGAGCTTGTTATGGAAGGTGAGGAGACAGAGATCGATAAAGCAATGATTGATGATCTTATCGATCCGTTGATCCACATTATCCGTAATGCCGTTGATCATGGTCTTGAGACTCCTGAAGAGCGGGAGAAAGCCGGCAAGAAGTCACCTGCGACAGTTTATCTTGCTGCATTCTCAGAGGGTAACCTTATTACGATCAAGGTTAAAGATAACGGACGAGGTATCGATGTAGATAAAGTTCGACGCAAGGCTATCGAGAAAGGCGTTATCCCGGCTGATAAGTCGATCAGCGATAAGGATGCGTATAATCTCATATTTGAGCCGGGATTCTCGACAGCTGATAAGATAACCAGCGTATCGGGACGAGGTGTCGGACTTGATGTCGTTAAGAAGAACATAGAGAAACTAAGCGGTACGATCCGTGTAATATCGGAGTTGGGTGTAGGGTCTACATTTGTGATTAAACTGCCTCTGACATTGGCCATCATACAAGGTCTGATGGTGCGTGTGCAGGATGAGATATATGCTATCCCGATTTCATCGGTAATGGAGAGTATCCGCGTTAAGAATGATGAGATCAAGATGATAGATAACCACGAAGTTATCAATGTCCGTGAGGATGTGCTGTCGCTGCTGCGGCTTAGCCGTCTGTTTAACTTCCCGAAAGACGAGGAGTCGGATAACAACTTCGTTGTCATTGTCGGATCTAATGAAAAGAAGATCGGCTTGCTGGTAGATACTCTTATCGGAGAAGAAGATATTGTAATCAAGCCGCTGAAGGATAAATACACAAGCACTCCGGGTATCGCAGGTGCTACGATCCTCGGTGATGGAACAGTAAGTCTTATCCTTGATGTGGCTCAGCTTATTGAGCTGGGACTGAAGAGCGGACAAGTGGGGGACAATTAATATGAGTGACAGTATTGCAGCATCAAATTTGAATTACAAAGACTTAATGCAGCGACAGCAGTCTAATGGTCGCTTCGTCAGTGCCGGTAGCCAGGCCAACAAGAAATCTCACGAATATGATTTCAAGATTGTTTCTTTCATGTTGGGGCAGCAGTATTATGCTATCGATATTATGGCTGTCAAAGAGATTATTAATGCGTCGAGATTTACCCGTATTCCTAATGCGTTGGATTTCGTAATGGGAGTCCTCAATATCCGAGGTGAGATCATACCGATCATCAATCTCGCTAAGATGTTCCATTTGGAGTCTGATGACGCAGCTGATGTGGAGCGACAGATTATAGTTATCAAGATAGACTCGCTTTCGATAGGACTTGTCGTAGATAAGATCAGTCAGGTTATACCGCTGCACAAATCAGATATACAGCCGCCAAGCCCGCTGCTGGGTGGTATTAATGAGCGATATATCGCAGGTGTTGCCGAGATTAATTCGCGGCTCTATGTCATTCTTGATATAGAATATATCTTTTCCGATAAGGAGAAAGCTAAACATTCGACATTACCGCAGGATACAGATCTCAATGAGGAGTTCTTTACATTCTTCTGCAATCAGACAGAGGAACTTGCCAATGTCCATATTAATGAGTTTAACCGTGAAGCATTTACTAAGATATATGTAGACTATGCAAAGGAGACAAACCTGACGCAGATGCCGAAACTTGACGGAGCGACAGCACAGAATATGGCAGCCAAGTTCGCTTCGCAGTATACAGGAGTTATGTGGGATAAGCCATATACTGATTATTTTACGGAGGCTGTTATCAGACATTTGGCGACTGTATGCAGTGATGAGATAAGAGTCCTCAATGTTGGCTGTGGCAGCGGCTATGAGGCTTATACACTGTATTGTCTGCTTTGTGATCAGATACACGGAGCGTCTGTCCGAATGCTTGCCGCAGATAGTAATCTGTCTTCCATTTCTGCTGCACCTAACTTTGAATTGAGCAGCAGTCAGATACCGTCTTGGATCAGCAAGGACAAATATTTTGTTCGTCTCGGTGAAAATTCCTATAAGATCAAGAGAGAAGTTACAGATCAGATATACTTTGAGTTCCACAATGCAACTAATATAGAAAGTTACAACAGGGTGTTTGATCTTGTTGTTGCAAGAGACTTATCTCTTGCTATGTCTGCTGATGATTTCCGATCATTCTTGGCAGGTGTCAGCAGCAAGATCGTTTCCGGCGGTGTGCTTGTGTTGGGTGACAATGAGCATATAACAGAGCTGAAAGGCTTTGACAAAGTAGAGAATAATCATTTGATTATATATAGGAAAAACTAGGAGTACTTATGAGAGTAGAGTATGTGAATCCGTTTGTGGAATCAGCCATTCAGGTCTTGAGTTCTACAGTGTCGGAGTATGTCAAAAGAGAAGAGTTGTTTCTCAGACCGAAGATGTGTCCGGCAATGGGTGTAACAGTCATAGTTGGTCTGGCAGGTCAAATCTCAGGTCGAGTCATTATCGATATGTCGAGAGAGACAGGGCTTAAGATCGCCAGCACGATGAATGATGAGACTCTGACCGAGTATGACGAGTTAGTAGTATCTACTATTACCGAGTTGGCTAATATGATAACAGGCAAAGCAGTAACTTGGCTGACGGAACTCGGATTTCAGTTTGATATTACTCCGCCCGCATTGTTTATAGGTGATAATATCCAGATCTCCGGCAACAATGTCGAGGTTATGGTAGTTCCTATAGAATTACCGCAGGGGCGGTTAGAAATAAGCATAGGTATAAAAGAGAAATAAATACGACTAAAAGGAGTCTAACATGAGTGGTGAGCGAGAAGAACACAATCAGGGAATAAAAAAAGACGGTACCCCATATAAGGTTTTATTGGTAGATGATTCCGTATTTATCCGTAAGCAGTTGGCACAGATACTGACCAGTGAAGGATATGAGATAGTAGGTCAGGCTAACGATGGTGTAGAAGGTGTTGATCTTTACAAGAAACTTGCACCGAATGTAGATATGGTAACTATGGATATTACCATGCCTAACTTGGACGGAATATCTGCGCTGGAACAGATATTGGCATTTGATAAGAAAGCTAAGATCATCATGATTACTGCTCTTGGTAAAGAGGAACTGGTTCGTAAGTCTCTTATGATCGGAGCTAAGAACTATATCGTTAAGCCTCTTGACAGGAATAAGGTTTTGGATCGTATCATTTCTGCTTTGACTAAATAATATTAGGCATAACTGTTTAACAGTAAGTTGTATGAAGATCTTTTTTTATTTCGCAATTGCTGTCTGTCTGTTGTGCGGATGTCAGTCTAATCCGTCAGTTCAAGACAGGCAGCATCCTGCGGAGCAGATTGCTGATAATAAGTCTGAATATCCTGCCACAACGACGACTGTTTCGGATGAACCGGAAGTTATCATCCCATTTGATTTCTTGTCTGCTGATGTTACATTTGATGTTTCGGAGTCTGTTCGCACATCAGAGTCAATGTATAATGTGCGGTATAATCTGTGTTTTGAGTTTATCAATAAAGATAATACATTCACGATCGACTATGTGATCTATGATGCGGATAATAATGAGCTTACGCGGCAGAACGGTGTCAAACCGAATCAAACAGATGCACATCTTTTCAATATAGTGTGTCATATAGAGAGTCCTTTCAGCATACCGCTGTTTCGGTATTCTCTGACAGCACATTACAATGGTCAAGACAGTGAATATATCGGCGAATGTCCTGTAGATAACAGTATGTCACTTGCCGATCTGCAAGTCGGACCGATGATTACGAGATATGAGTCTGATAATATCATCACATATCTGTCTGTTCATGCGGAGATTAATGGTGAGAGCGGCATTCAGTGGGTCAGACTTATACCGCCAAGTGCAGAGTACTTTTGGGATATACCGTTTGAGCGTGACGGCTTTGTCACGACGGCATCAGGTACTGTCAGCGATACGAGACATAAGCGCTACTTCGATAATGGTGATTATATCCTGCAGATTAATGCAGGTCGCAGCGGTATTATCCAAAGGGAGATACCTATCGTTGATTTTTTCAACAACACATCAGGAGCTAACTATGGTTTTCCGATTGTGTCGGAGTTGGAAGCAGATAAGAATAAAATCGTGCTGGATATGAACTTCCGCGAGAAAGCAGATCGGATGGAAGTTATCATCTACACTGAGTATGAGGGTGTAATACAGAAACTCGGCACAGCGAAGCTGCTTATGGTGCGTGAAGAGTTATCCAAGAAAGACCTGCTTAAAGCATTCAGCGATGACTTCGGCAACAAAGTCAAACTCAAAAATAATAAAACATATTATTATCAGGTTTATCTCTACTCGAAAGAGTTTAATGGCTTGACATATATCTCTGTCTCAGAGATGATACCGATAGTATTTCAGGGATTTAGTTTGTGGTGATCAAAAAATCCGCCGTGATACACGGCGGATTTTAAATTTACTCTTCCACATCAAACAGTGCCAATTCGGCATTGCCGCCGTATTTTCTGCCAAGATGTTCGTATGCTTTGCGGGTTGCCATCCTGCCACGCGGAGTTCGCTTGAGGAATCCCAGCTGTATCAGATACGGCTCATACACTTCCTCAATCGTGTCGGCTTCCTCGCCGATCGAGATGGCAAGCGTCTTCGCTCCGACTGGTCCGCCATCGTAGTTGTCGATGATAGTATTCAGCAGACGGATGTCAGTCTTGTTCAGTCCGAGCTCATCAATCTGCAAACGCGTCAGACTCTCTTCGGCGACCTTCTTGGTGATCCGACCGCCGCCTGTAATCTGTGCGAAATCCCGAACACGCTTTAGCAGTCCGTTCGCTACACGCGGAGTGCCTCTTGAACACTTGGCGATAACCTTCGCAGCATCATCGTCAAGTGTAGTCTCCAGCAGCCCGGCTGAGCGGGTAAGGATATTCATCATATCATCGGTTGTATAATAGTCGAGATTTTCCTTAATGCCGAATCGCCCCAACAGCGGCGATGAGATCAGACCCGATCGGGTAGTCGCCCCAATAAGAGTAAAAGGCTCTAAGTTAATCTTAACTGACTTTGCTGCCGGTCCCTGCCCGATAATGATGTCAAGTGTGAAATCTTCCATAGCAGAGTAAAGCACTTCTTCGATATGCCGCTTAAGTCTGTGTATCTCATCGATGAAGAGAATGTCGCCTCTCTCCAGATCAGTCAGTATCGCCGCCAAGTCACCTGTCTTCTCCAATATCGGAGCAGAAGTTGATTTGAGGTTAGTGTTCATCTCATTGGCGACGATGCTTGCCAGCGTCGTCTTGCCAAGTCCGGGGGGACCGGACAGCAGCAGATGATCCAGCGGCTCGTTTCGCTTCTTGGCTGCCTCTATATAGACTTTGAGATTGTCTGTAAAAGATGTCTGCCCGATAAACTCTCTTAAGAGCTTGGGGCGCAATGACTTGTCATATTCGTCATCACGGCCGGTATTGGCGTTGGTTATATCGTCGGTCATGCGTGTATTATATCAAAAAAATGAGATTTTGCAATAGCAAAATCTCATTTTTTTGCAGAAATTATTCTTCCCAAAGAACAGTTGCACTTATATAATCATCTTCTGCTTTGCCAAGCCATTGTTCTGGTATTTCAATGCTCATATAATAATATTCCTTCGTCTAAAATAGTTTTTTCAATGGAAATAGGCAATTTTTTTTCTCTCATCAAAATCTTTTTCATAAGAAGCAAGAATGTCTACAGGAATAGGCATTGGATATTGAGCAAGAAGACTATAAATTTTCTGCATTGCTTCAAGCGGACGGATAGAGTTATTTGGAATAACTACAAAAAAATCATAATCACTTTTATCTGTCTGTGAACCGCGTGCATACGAACCGAAAAGATAAATTTTAGTTGCATTCACGGCATTTAGAATTTTATTTTTTATATCGTAAATATCAGAAGGAATCATACAAAATCTCCATTTAATATATTATAACACACTTTAACAGCAAATGCAAATGATTTATAAAAACAAGGAGATTTTCTTACAGAAAATCTCCTTGTTTTATTATCCTCTCATCAACTTCATATATCTCTTGAACTCTTTCTCAAAGTCATCGCTTTCAGGTTTGTGTTCATCCAGCACGGCACGGACAGACTCTTCGGGATAGCCCATGTTAATAAGTGCAGACATAATATCTCCGGCAATGCCGGCAGGCATCGGAGCGGCAGCTCGCGGCAGGACAATCTTGCCTTTGAGATCAAGGATAAGCTTGCCGGCTGTTTTCGCTCCGAGACCGGGGATCTTTTTCAGAGCGGAGAGGTCTTCCGCTTCAATATATGCCTGTATCTGCGACATGGAATACGCAGACAGGATCTTGAGTGCCATCTTCGGACCGATGCCGTCAGTTTTGAGCAGAGTAAGGAATCCGCTGCGGTTCTCTTCCGATGAGAAGCCATAGAGCATCATACTGTCTTCTTTATGAGACAGATAAGTATAGATAGTTGCTGTTTTGCCGATCTGTGCAGCGAAACAGCCAAGATCAGCCGCACCGCACAGACATTCATAGCCGATGCCGCCGGCTTCCACGATGACGGCATCTTCACTTACAGAGGTTACAATGCCTTTGATATATCGGATCATGACTGCTCGCTCTCGATTTTGGCAATAGCAGCTTTGATGCGGGCTAATACTTTGTCAAGTCCCAGCACATGCATTACAGGGAACAGTTCTGGAGACTTGTTTGTGCCTGTCAGGGCAATTCGCAGCGGCATAAATACTGCACCTGCTTTGACTTCGTATTTGGCAGCCAGCTCATATATCTTATGCTGCAGGTCTTCATCTGACTCTTTGTCCAGATTAGACAGAATGTCGTATTCATCATTAAGGATCCTGACAACGGCCGCAGGCTCAACCTTCTTAGGATATATCGCTTCCCAAGCTTTATATGGCGGCAGCTCACCGAATGCCCACTCAACAATATCGGGAGCATCGCTAAGCAGCTCGATCCGTTCTTTCAGAAGCGGTATAAGCCGGAGCAGATATGCCCGCTCATCAGCCGAAACATTCTCGCCAACCAAGCCTCGCTGCACAAAATACGGCAACACAAGGTCAAGCAGTTCTTCATCTGACTTCTGACGAATATAAACGCCGTTAAACCATTTGAGTTTGTCGTAGTTGAATACGGCAGGCGACTTGTTGATACGGGCAATATCAAAAACTTTGGATAATTCTGCAAGGCTAAACATCTCCGTAGAGTCGTCAAGCGACCAGCCAAGCAGTGCTATGAAGTTTATAATCGCTTCGGGCAGATAGCCGTTCTTGCGAAACTCCATTACCTGAGTCGCACCGTGACGCTTGGACAGTTTCTGACCGTCCTGACCCATTACCATCGGCAGATGGCAGAACTCCGGATGCTCCCAGCCGAATGCCTTATACAGCAGAATGTGGTTAGGCGTAGACGGGATCCACTCCTGAGCACGCAGAACATGAGTGATGCCCATCAGATGATCATCGACGATATTCGCCAGATGATATGTCGGGAAGCCGTCAGACTTCAGCAATATGAAATCCTGCAATGTGTTATTCTCAACCTCGATATGACCGAGTATCTTATCATCGAATGAAGTCTTGCCTTCAAGAGGTGCTTTGAATCGAATAACATATTTCGTTCCGGCAGCATCAAGTTTGGCTATCTCCTCAGCGGACAGATCGCGGCAGTGGCGGTCATACCCGAATGACTGCTTGTTTTTCTCCTGTTCTTCTTTGAGTTTCGCAAGCCGCTCGGAATCACAGTAACATTTATATGCCCAGCCTTTGTCAACCAATTCGTGAGCATATTTATTGTATAACTCCAATCGCTCCGACTGGAAGTATGGCTCGTTTGCTCCCGGCTTATTCGGACCTTCGTCATAGTCGATCCCCAGCCAGTTAAATGTATCGAATATATCCTGCAAAGCACCGTCGAAATATCGGCTGCGGTCTGTATCTTCGATTCGCAGAATGAAATCTCCGCCGCTTGCCTTGGCATAAAGATAATTAAACAATGCGGTTCGCAGACCGCCTATGTGCTGATACCCCGTCGGTGACGGAGCGTATCTGACTCTGACCTTCATAAGATCCTCCCGAATGGTTTTATATGGAAGATATTCTACAAAATTTTGTCAAAAAAGTAAAGAAGAAAATAGGAACTGAGGTCCGATTTTGTTCTTCCGCATTTTAGGAATGTTTTTATTGACTTATTTTAAAATATTTCTTATATTACTGTTATTATATATTCAAGGAGCAATATTTATGGCAAAGATTAATAAAGATGATATAGTTGCTGTTATTTATACAGGCAAACTCGAAGAAGGCGAAATATTCGACTCGGCAGACAAGGACAATCCGTTATATTTCAAGGTTGGTATGGGAGATGTGTTGCCGACATTTGAGGAAGCAGTTATCGGTATGGAAGTCGGTCAGGATGGGAACATCGACATTGAGCCGGAAGATGCCTACGGTGAATACGATGAGAGGAAGACACTCGCTGTCAAGAAAGACGATTTCCCGGCAGATGCCGAGCTTTATCCCGGTATGCAGTTCTATTATAAAGATCCTGACGGTGATACTGCGTATGCCTATATTGATACGATCAACGGCGATGATGTGAAGATTAACTTTAACCATCCGCTGGCAGGTCATAAACTGCATTTTGATTTCACCATTCTCAGTATCAATGCTATCACTGAAGAAGAACTCGATGCAATGTATGAGGAGCATTGTGGCTGCGGCTGCGAAGACGATGACTGCTGCTGTGACGATGATGATGAATGTGGCTGCGGCTGCGGCGAACATCACCACTGCCATTGATAGTTTTTATAGATTGTGTTATTTGTATTTGTATATGGAGGTGTAATTATGTCTACAGTAACTGCGGCAAAAGCACGAAGTAATTTATATGCCCTTATTGATCAAACTGCAAACTTTCACAATCCTATTATTATTTCGGGAAGGAACAACAATGCAGTACTCATTTCTGAAGAAGATTGGAATTCTATTCAAGAGACGCTGTATTTGTGTTCTATTCCGGGAATGAGAGAATCGATTATCGAAGCAAGTCAAGAACCTTTGGAAGACAGTGTTGAGGATATTGGCTGGTAATGTGGACGATAAAATATTCAGCATAGACTTGTATATGAAGTTTTTGAAGAAGAAAATATTGTTCGTATTTTGAGAATGTGGACACATTATGAATAAATAGAGGATTGGGTTATGAATACTCGTGACAAAATTTTTCAACAAATTGATTCTTACCGTGACATTCTGATTGACTTGCAGAGCAATCTGACAAGCAGACCTGCGGTTGCACCGGATGCAGGCGGTCAGGGTGAGTATGAGAAAGTAATGTGGCTGAAAAGTTATCTGAATAAGATGGGATTTGATGCTGTCGAAGAGTTGGATGCTCCTGACGACAGAGTGCCGCAGAAGATCCGCCCTACGCTTATAGCCACAATCAACGGTAAAGATACTTCCCGCAATATCTGGATCATCGCTCATACTGATGTCGTGCCCGCAGGTGAGCTGAATCTGTGGCTCTCCGATCCGTTTCAGATAAAAGTAGACGGGGATCTGATATTCGGCCGTGGGACTGAGGACAATCAGCAGGGACTGTGCAGTGCAGTGCTGGCGGCTAAAGCTATCATTGATAATAAAGCTGTCCCTGCTTATAATGTGAAACTGATGTTTGTAGCTGATGAAGAAGTCGGCAGTGAATATGGTATCAATTATATATTGGCTCATAATAAGAGTCTTTTCAATAAGAATGACCTGATCCTTGTGCCTGATGTCGGTGATCCGATCGGACAGGAGATTGAGATTGCTGAGAAGTCTATACTGTGGGTGACTTGCCGCATTATTGGGAAGCAGGCTCATGGGTCGAAGCCGGATATTGGGATTAATGCGGCTCGTGCTGCGGCTAATCTCATTGTGCAGGCTGATGGTCTTCGTTATAAATATAGTGCATCGGATAAAGTCTTCGGAGTGCCGACTTCGACGATCGAGCCGACAAAGTGCAGCAACAATGTCTCTAATATGAATACTATCCCCGGTGAGCAGATCGTCGGGTTTGACTGCCGCATTCTGCCGCAGTATGATATTATTGAGTTGGCGAAAGACTTCCGCAAGATATGCGATGGTATCGAGGCTTCTTTCGGTGTGAAGATCGAGATGACCGAGCAGCAGCATGTCCAGTCTGCACCGCCGACTAAGACAACAGATGAAGTATATATTCGGCTTGCTCAGTCCATTGAAGAAGTAACAGGTGTCAAACCTGTCCCTGTCGGTATCGGCGGCGGAACTGTTGCTGCGTCATTCCGTCAGCTCGGCTATTCTGTCGGATTGTGGTCTACATTGAACGAAAAATGCCATTCTCCGAATGAGTGCTCATCAATCAGCAATACGCTGAAAGATGCCAAAGTCTTTGCGGACTTTATGCTGCGATAATCTGACAATGATTTACCATGCAAGCATGAGGACAGACATTCCGGCATTCTACAGCAAGTGGTTCTATAACCGCATTCGTGCCGGATGGTTTGCTGTCCGCAATCCTTACAATGATCAATCCGTGACGAAACATTCTCTTGATCCGGCAGTGACTGACCTGCTTATGTTCTGCACTAAGAATCCAGAGCCGATGCTTAGCGGACTTGACTTGCTGCGTGATTATCATCAGAGTTGGCATGTGACGATCACGCCTTACGGCAGTGACCTTGAGCCGAATGTGCCGCCCAAGAAAGATGTGATTGGTGCAGTGCAGTATCTGGCACATATCATCGGAGCGGATCGCATTGCATGGCGTTACGATCCAATCGTATTGACCGAGCGGTATCCGATCGATTATCATGTGCGGGCTTTTGAGAGACTCGCATCACGATTGCAGCATTCTGTCAGCAGTGTTATCATCAGTTTCGTTCTGCGTTATCCCAAATTGCGTGTGCTTGCTCCGTTCTTGAGTGAAGTCTCGGCATCGGATAAGCGTATTATGATAGGAAGATTATCCGAGATCTCTAAGAGATACTCCATACCGCTCAAACTCTGTGCCGAGCCGCACATTTATACAGACTTTGCCGACCAATCGGGGTGTGAGACAGAGTCCGGGCTGGAGTCTAAGATCGGTTATCACATTCGTCTGCCGCGGACTAAGCCTAAGCGGACTCATTGTAACTGTTATCTCGGACTTGACATGGGTGCGTATAACTCCTGCCCGCACCTGTGCCGCTACTGTTATGCAAACAATCAGACTCACGAAGTTGCCTCAGCATTTAACGGGCATGATCCGCTTAGCCCGATCCTGATTGGAGATGTGCCGGCTGGAGTTGGGTTGGATATATCTCCTACTAAAGACAGAAGTTATAAAGCGGATGGGGTGCTGTTTTGAATGTTAGGAATGAACAATGTGTACAAGTAAGATGTCTTATGTCGCCGCAGACGGCAATAATCTCATATTTTTGTAAATTTGAGTTGATTTTTTTTTATTTTTTGTTATAATTAATTCAAGGAGATAGTCGTTATGTCTTATGAAGTTTTAGAAACTAAGATTAAAAAACTACCCTCACAAGCAATCAATGAAGTTGCTCATTATTTGGATTATATTTTGATGGTTTATTCCTCACAAGGTGAAGTGCCGTTTCACAATGAGATTGCTAATACCGAGCAACATGTTTTACGACAGCCCGGACTTCTTCGCGGGAAAATAAAGATTGCGGATGATTTTGATGATACACCGGATTGCTTTGAGGAGTATATGTGAAATATATAATTGATACACATATTCTTCTATGGTTTTTAGATGAACCGGAGAAGCTGCCTGATAATGTTCTGAGAATTCTTAAATATGAATCAGATGTTGCGGTAAGTATTGTTTCTTTATGGGAAATTGGAATAAAACAGCGTTTACATAAAATAGAATGGGAATATACATCGACAGAGATGGCTCTTTTGTGTGAAGAATTGCATTTTAAGATTATTCCGATTTCCCCGATGCATATTGATAGAATACTTGAAATGCCTCTTATTCATAAAGATCCGTTCGATAGGATGATAATTGCTCAGGCACAAACAGAAAATTTAACCATAATTACACATGATAGTATGATTCCGTTGTATGATGTGAATATATTACAATAAAAAACATACCAATAAATCTCCGTTAAAATCGCTTCAAATATTCTTTTGACAAATAATCTGCAAAATGTTATAATCCACTAACTAACAACAAGGAGCAATCATGTCGGAAGATAACAAACCAATCAAAATCGCATTTTTCGATGCACAGGATTATGACATCAAGGCATTTGAGGCGGCGAATGAGTCGTATAATTATGAAATAAAGTTTTTTGAAACGAAACTGACCGCTGATACGGTGAAACTGGCGAAGAAGTGCGATGCAGTCTGCGTATTCGTCAATGATATGATCGACAAAGACATAATCGATGCTTTGGTTAAACGCAAAGTCAAGCTGATCGCACTGCGCTGTGCAGGTTACAATAATGTGGACTTGGCTTATGCCAACGGCAAGATAACGGTTGTGCGTGTGCCTGCTTATTCTCCGTATGCCGTTGCCGAACATGCGATGGCTCTGCTGCTGACTTCTATCCGCCGTATTCATAAAGCGTATATCCGCACGAGGGATTTCAACTTCAATCTCAACGGACTGACCGGATTCGACCTGCACGGCAAAACTGTCGGCGTTATCGGTACAGGCAAGATCGGGCGGATATTCACAGATATTTGTAAAGGCTTCGGTATGAATGTGCTTGCCTATGATAAATTCCCTGCTGCTGACAGCGGGCTGCATTATGTTAGTCTCGATGAGATCTGGGAGCAAGCCGATATTATCTCGCTGCGCTGTCCGCTGACAGATGAGACGAAACACCTGATTAACACGCCGACGATCGCTAAGATGAAGAAAGGCATTGTGATCATCAATACTTCTCGCGGTGCGTTGATTAACTCCAAAGCTCTGCTGGAAGGACTTAAGTCCCGCAAAATCGGAGCGGCATGCCTTGATGTCTATGAAGAGGAAGCCGATGTGTTCTATCATGATTATTCGGGGCATATCATCGATGATGACATCCTTGCCCGCCTTATATCGTTCCCCAATGTTATAGTTACTTCGCACCAGGCATTCCTTACGCGGGAAGCACTTGGCAACATTGCAGCGACTACGCTTGATAATGTGAGGACAGTCTTGTCAGGAGAGAAATGCAATAATGAAGTGAGTTATCAAGGATAAAGCAAAACAACAAGCAGGCTATCGCCTGCTTGTTGTTTTGTTACGCATTAGAGAACATCTAACATCCAAAATATTGCTTCTAATATTCCCGGTACGAACATAATCAGCGAAAAAAATGCCCAGTTTAATATGGAAAAAGGAATCAGAATGCCATATAAGAATATTTTGAAAATTATCCCAAAAAACTTTTTTATGAAGTTAATCATTTTTTTTACTCCCCGTCATATATATAGACAACTTTTATTCCGTGGATTTCATCTTTTTTTACTGTAATGTGGTCTTCGGAAATCCGATAATGCACAATCAATTCTTGGCGTTCTTTGCTATATGAAATATCATCTGAGTCGTCTCTTATGTTTAAATCGTATAATTCAGATTTAGTAAGACAATATTCAAAAAAAATTTCTTTTTGAGGATATGTTCTGAAAGAATACAAAATACCTAAATTCATAAAATCTCGGAATCCGGAATGCTGCGACTCTAAAGTGTAAGTGTAAGAATGCTTCTCAGTTGTTGAAATCTGACTGAAATACTGCGTTACACTATACCATTCTTTCTCATTATTTGTTTCCACAACGCCAATTTTTGTATTTGTTCTTATGATATTAATATCTTTACTGCTATAACATATTAATATAAAGATATTCGCAATAACAGGAAAAATAAAAAAAATAATCCAAAAGATTCGTTCCTTTTTCTTAAAACTTGATTTTTCTTTCATATTTTTTATACAGTCCACTGCAGTAAGCCTATCATCAACGTCAAGGCTCCGATACAATTATATAGTCCAATGCTTAATAATATTATAAGCGTTATTACGATAACTAATTTTACGAGAAACCATATTTTTTCATTCATATCTATATTATATCCTATTATTTGTCAAAAAACAAGCAAAAAGTATGCAGATGAAAATCTGCATACTTTTTACTTCAAAATAAACTTAATTTGATAATACCACATCGTCATCGGAATCAAATGACCCTTTTAGTTCTTCGCGTTTCCTGTTTTCGTATTCTTCTTTTAATACCTTGAATACGGCTTTCTTTCTTTCTCTTTCTTCATCAGGAGTATATGGTCTCAACTTTAGCTCTTCTGCTGTTTTAGGGACAGAGTCATCTTCCATATTTGCATAAAGATCTTGATAATACTTCTCGACTCCCTTATATATCGCATAAAAATCATTTGTATTATCCCCATAACTTGGGAAAGATTGGTTCTTTTGGGATAAATCTTTTTCTGCGTTATAATCTGTCCAATTCTGATAAGTTCCGGCACCAAAATAAACAAGATCTTCTGATGACCAAGGTGCTGCCTGACAAACATATCCGTAGTGAATGTTTCCTATATCATCGTAGTTAATAATTTCATTATTGTATATATAATGTTTGTATTTGTTAGATGAATAATTTGGATTAGATTTGAAATCCCATTTACCTCCTGTCTTAACCCTTTCTATGAAATAAAATGGATTTGCAATTTCCGGATCTTTAGCATGTTCCCGCATCCATTCGTTAAGTGTGTCAGTTACATCCGGCAGTATCGACTCAGGAACTTTGAGTTTTTCTCCCGGTCTGATGAGATCTTTGTCTTTCAGTTTGTTGAGTTTTACGATCTCATCGATTCTTTTCAGCATTTCCCATGACGAAATAGAAGGTGACTGCCGTCGGATGATACTGCTAAGAGTATCGCCCGGCTGCACAAGAATTTTAGGCATGCCGTCATCATCAATGATGAAGTTCTTGTTATCTTTCATCGCTTCGTTTCTTGAGATTTTGGCAAACTCATTTGTTTTTTGTCTGAACTCTTCGGATGATTTCTTTGCCCTAAACTCCTCAATAGCTTTCTTTACGCTTATGATATTTTTGATAGTTCTTTTCTTCTCCATGTCATCTTTGACTTTTTGGATAATTGACCCTGCTAATCCGGAAGATTTGTTTTTAGCACGCTCTTCTTTTGCTTTCATCTCCTTATCATGTGTTTCCTTCTGCTTTTTCTCAGCCTCTAATTTCTTGATGGCATTTTGAACAAAATCCATCAAAGAAGAATACTCTGGCACTATCCTCGAATTAAGTGCCTCTGGGTTACCGTTGTTGTCAAGATATTGTCTTGACGAATTAATACTTATGTTAGCCATTTGCTAACCTCCGTATGTATAAAAATTATGAGTGTGCGTCGCACATAGGTGACCTCCTTATTTTTTTGTATTTTACTTGTATAGTATACACCGTTTTTTGAAGAAAAACAATATTTTTTGCAAAATTTTTGCAAATTTTATTAAAAATTCGTGGTTTTAATTTGATTTTCTGTTGCGTTGCAAAAGCCAGCCAGTCGCGAAGCGGCTGGCTGGCTTTTGCAGTAATCCTAAAAATTCTTTTTGACTTTACAATCATAAAATGCTACAATACCAAAAAATTTACTGCGAGGTGATGAGATATGTTATTCGATGATCTGAAAAAGGCCAAGATGGCTGCTATGAAAGAACATAATAAGGTAAAAAGTGATACTCTGGGTGTGGCTATCGCCAAAGCGATGCTGGTTAATACAGAAAAGAAGGCTAAGGGGGAAGAATTAACCGATGCCGAGATGATAGGTGTCCTGCAGAAGACTGTCAAGGAGCTGGAAGAGGAGAAGGCTAACTATATGCAGCTGAGCAGAAGTGACGATGCTGCTAATGTCGATGCTCAGATCGACTATATCAAAGAGTATCTGCCGGCGATGATGAATGATGACGAGATAAGAAACATCATCCTCGGAATGGAAGACAAGTCTGTCGGAACTGTTATGAAGACATTCAAAGCGAAGTATGCAGGTCAGGCAGATATGAAAAAAGTGCAGGAAATCCTGAAATCACTGTAAAATATGCAATATTTTACTTCACAAAAAAGGAATTTTTTATTATAGTATGCTTATGCTAAGCATACTATAATAATTGGGACGGGATCTTGCAGGTATTTATCGGTATATTGAAATTTATCGCATTTCTTCTGACATTCTTGTTGGTGAAATTCGGCTCGGTTTATTGTCTTAATCTGCCGGTTTTCGCTGTTTCTGTTTTTTTGGAAGCGATATTGGTTTTCATTGTGACGGGCGTATTTGTGCTCGTCTTTGATTCGTCGAAGCGGACATTTGCCGAGAAACTGATTACGGCTTTGGAGTTATCCGGCTGTTTCATAGCGGTTTTTTTCATCTTCGCTGTTATCAAAAATGCTGTCAACAAGACTCTGTTTTCGGCCCTTGTCAACTTTATGCTCACAGGTTTAATGGGGAGCCTGCCGTTTATCCGGGATAAGTTTTTGTTCGACAATACGCCTAAGCGATATATTAAATTTGATTTGATACTGATCGCTTATTTCGTCGGGATGAAACTCCTGCTCAATGTTTTATTCCTGTGGCTCACATCTTCGTTCTCTGCAGATATTGATGTCCTGCCTTATTGGCTGATCGCCGGATTTGTATGCGGTATATATGTTATGAAGTCGATCGTCTTTAGCATATCATTGTCAGGGTATATAGAATACGACGGCAGAGAATATCCTGTGTTTGACTCATTCCGTGTCGGCAAGTCGAAACTGTCCGATATATGTATCGATGAGAAAGGCGGCAAATCTACGATATTCTATGTATCAGTCAATGCTAAAGGCTGGACAGTGAGATCCAATGCAGACATTACACTGGAAGGCGATCCGGTGAATAAGTCGGCGATAGTTGAGTCCGGTGACACTATTGAATATGATAACAATTATTTTACGGTGACTGCCTCGAAGGGCAATATCTTCAAGCGGCTGTTTATATTTTTCTTCCTTATAATATTTGTATTCTGTCTGAATGCTCAGACCGGCGGAGATACTTTTAACTCCAACGATATTATCACAGTTACGAATGTCAATTACTCGTGTTATCCGACGATAAATATATACTTTAATGATACTGAGATCCACAAGAAGCTCGCCTCGAAATACACATTCTCGAAGCGGGATTTCTTCATTTTGGAAGACGGCAATAATCCGACTGACTTCCGCGATATATCTGACAGTGATCGTCCGGCAGATATTGTGTTGGTGATGGATATTACCGGCACGCTGCAGGACAGTTATACCAAGATGAGGTCCACTATCGAGAATGCGATGCAGAGTGTTGCTGCCGTTAGGAATCCGATGAGAGTCGGGCTGATCACTTTTGCCGATACGCCGGATGAGTCGATCTTTCGTGACCTGACGACGGATTATAGCTACATTATCGACAGTCTGATCAAGGCTGCACCGCAGTCCGGCGGTGACTATGAGGAAAATCCTTATGATGCTCTTATGCGTGTTCGTGATTTCTCATTCCGGGATGAGGCTCAGAAGATTGTGATCCTTGTAACGGATGCTCCTCCGCATGTAAAAGGCGATAAAGGCAACAAGGGGCGGGATTTCACCAACTATAGCACGGAAGATGTGGATAAGTTCTTCGCCGGTTCGCCGTATATGCTGTATGTTGTGACATATTCGCGGTTTGCCGACTATCACAGATTGATTAAAGACGATGCGGATTTGTTTGACATCAGTTCTTTTGAGTCTGCGAATGTGATTATCCGCGATCTGACGAATGTGATAAACAATCAGATTAAGATGACATATACGGCAAAAAGAAGCAAGTCATTCTATACGAGAAACAACAACGGCGTGCGTGACAAAATCACAGTATATAAAGACCTTGATGCTCACAAAGCGAAGAATTTCTATAATCAAAAGAAAATCAAGAAGAATTCATTTATGAATTCGCTGTTTGACGGGTTCTAAGTTATATTACCATTCCAATCAATCTCACCACTAATGCTGCAAACCATGCTATGGCACATTGCCAGATAACCATGCAGACGGCGTATTTTACACCGAGTTCGCGTTTAACAGAAGCGATAGCGGCAACACACGGAGTGTATAGCAGGCTGAATACAAGCAGACTTGCCGCTGCAAGACTGTTAATCATCGTTTCAACACCGTTTGCGAATAATATCTCCAGCGTAGAGACGACACTTTCTTTTGCTATCACGCCACTGACGAGGGCGACGCTGATTTGCCATTCGCCGAGACCGATTGGACGCATAATAGGCGACAGTAATCTGGCAATGCCTGCAAGCATACTCGTTTCTGCATCAGTAGTCAGCTGCAGCCGCCAGTTAAAGCTCTGCAAAAACCATACAACAATTGTTGCGATAAATATCACAGTGAATGCACGCTGCAGGAAGTCTTTAGCTTTCTCCCAAAGCAGCTGAACTATATTGCGAAATCCGGGCATTCTGTAGTTGGGCAGCTCCATTACGAACGGCACTGCTTCTCCTCGGAACAATGTCTTTTTATATAAGAATGACACAATCACGCCGATAATAATCCCCAACAGATATAGACCGGTCATTATCAGTCCGCCGTGCTTAGGAAAGAATGCACTTACGAAGAATGCGTAGATAGGCAGTTTGGCAGTACACGACATAAAAGGTGTGAGCAGTATCGTCATTTTTCGGTCACGCTCACTCGGCAAAGTTCGTGTTGACATTATAGCAGGAACGGAACATCCAAACCCGATTAGGAGAGGCACTATACTCCTGCCGGACAGTCCTATTTTGCGAAGCAGCTTATCCATAAAGAATGCAACACGAGCGATATAACCGGAGTCTTCCAAAATAGAAAGGAAGAAAAACAGCGTGACAATAATCGGCAGGAAACTCAGAACGCTGCCGACACCGGTAAATACGCCGTCAATAATCAGTCTGTGAAGAACTTCATTTACTCCGGCTCTTGTAAGAGAAGCATCTGCTAATAATGTCAGCTCGTCAATGCACCATTCAAGCAGTTCCTGCAGCCATGCCCCGATGACATTAAATGTCAAATAAAATACAGCTGCCATAATTGCGATAAAGCATGGAATGGCAGTCCAGCGTCCGGTCAGGATTTTGTCTATCTTTTGGCTGCGAGTCCGCTCTTTGCTTTCGCGGGGTTTCTTTACGCAGAGATCGCATAGTTTATATATGAATGAGAAACGCATATCGGCGATTGATGCACTTCTGTCGAGTCCGCGTTCTTTCTCCATCTGAGTAACAATGTGTCCGAGAGTTTTTCTCTCATTTTCGTCAAGATTGAGTTTGGCTAAGATTTGTTTGTCGTCTTCCAATAGTTTGGCAGCGGTAAATCTCGGCGGCAAGCCTGCTTTCTCTGCGTGATCTTCTATCAGATGGATAATGCCGTGCAGTGCTCTGTGAACAGCACCGCCATTCTCGGTTTTGCTGCAGAAGTCCTGTCTCAGCGGCGGTTCCTGGAACTTTGCAACATGGATTGCATGAGCGATAAGTTCTTCTATGCCCTGATTTTTCTTGGCAGAGATAGGTACTATCGGCACACCCAATAAGTGTTCCATTTTATTTACATCGATTGAGCCGCCGTTCTCAGTTACTTCGTCCATCATATTCAGTGCGATGACCATAGGGATATTGAGGACAAGCAGCTGCATTGTCAGATACAGATTGCGTTCGATATTCGTAGCATCGACAATGTTGATAATGGCGTTGGGCTTTTCATTAAGAACAAAGTCTCGTGAAATCCGCTCCTCACTGGAATACGGCGACATAGAATATATTCCCGGCAAGTCGGTAATCTCAGTATCATTATGACCTCGGATCGCTCCTGACTTGCGATCGACTGTCACACCGGGGAAGTTGCCGACATGCTGATTAGAACCTGTCAGTTTGTTAAACAGTGTTGTCTTGCCGCAGTTCTGGTTGCCGACAAGTGCGAACCGCAGAATTGTGCCATCCGGTAGCGGTTTCTCATCTTTCTTGCTGTGGAACTTACCACCCTCACCTAAACCGGGATGAGATGTCTTATTGTCGGCTATCGCCGGACTGATACTTGTCTTATCAAGAGGAGCAGACAACTTTGCGGATGATTGTTCGTTAGAATGATTAGACTCTTTTTGAGATGTTTCTGCATTGTGCGTATTCTCTTTTTTTATTGGGGATACTTCGATCTTCTGAGCATCTGCAATTCGCAGAGTCAGTTCATAACCATGCAGACGGAATTCCATAGGATCACCAAGCGGAGCGTATTTAACGAGAGTAATCTCCGCTCCGGGGATTATGCCCATATCAAGGAAGTGCTGGCGAAGTTCGCCGCTTCCGCCAAGTTTTTTTACACGGACTGTTTGTCCGATCTCAATATCATGTAAAGTCATTGTTTATGTCCGAGAATAATTATCAGCAAAAATTACCATATTTTAGATATAAAGTCAAGTTTATGGGGAATTGGAGATGAAGTAAAAAGGAAGGTCTGCTTTTTGGCTTGTATTTGCTAATTACACAGTGTAATCTGTAAGCATTAAAGCCAAAAAAATCATACCAAATATCAGTTTCCGGTGGCAATTTTATTTCTTTCATTTATATAATTTAATAAATATTTATCCAAGCGGCAAGTTTTTTTTCTAAAAAATATAAAAATTTTATAAAAATTTATAAAATTTTTATATTTTCCTATTGACAAGGTAGGTAATTTATGATATTATACCTACAACCTACAAGATAGATAGGTAATAAACAAGAACGAAAACCAAATATAACATTTTACAAAGGATATTACGGAGGACACAAAAATGGCTGACAATAAGAAATTACATTTTGAGACATTACAGGTACATGTAGGACAGGAGACTGCAGATCCGGCTTCGGATGCAAGAGCGGTTCCGATTTATCAGACGACATCTTATGTATTCCACAACTCTAAGCATGCTGCTGACAGATTTGGACTTGCAGATGCCGGCAACATTTACGGACGATTGACGAACTCTACACAGGGTGTATTGGAGCAGAGGATCGCTGCTTTGGAAGGCGGCGTTGCGGCTCTTGCAGTGGCCTCCGGTGCGGCAGCGATTACTTATACGATTGAAGCACTGGCTCAGGCAGGAGATCACATTGTCGCTCAGAAGACAATCTATGGCGGCACATATAATCTGCTTGCTCATACACTGAAACTGCTGGGCATTGAGACGACATTCGTTAATGCTCACGATCTTAAAGAAGTCGAGAATGCGATTAAGCCGAACACTAAGGCGGTATATCTGGAAACTCTTGGCAATCCGAACTCTGACATTCCTGACATCGATGCAGTCTCACAGATCGCACACAAGCACGGCTTGCCGGTTGTGATCGACAATACATTCGGTGCTGCATATTGGATTAGACCGATTGAACACGGTGCCGACATTGTAGTGCATTCTGCGACGAAATTTATCGGCGGTCACGGAACATCGCTGGGCGGCGTGATTGTTGATTCCGGTAAATTCGATTGGAAGAAGAGCGGCAAGTATGCTCCGATTGCCGAGGCTAATCCGAGTTATCACGGCATAAGTTTCGCTGATGCTGTAGGACCTGCAGCATTCGTTACATATATCCGGGCAATCCTGCTGCGGGATCAGGGGGCTGCTATTTCACCATTCAACGCATTCCTGCTGCTGCAGGGAGTAGAGACTCTCTCGCTGCGTCTTGACCGACATGCCGAGAATACTAAGAAAATCGTTGAATTCCTTGCAAAGCATCCGAAAGTTGCCAAGGTTAATCATCCGAGTCTGAAAGATCATCCTGATCACAAACTGTATCAGAAATATTTCCCCAACGGCGGAGGTTCGATCTTCACATTCGAGATCAAGGGCGGCAAAGATGCAGCATGGAAGTTTATCGATAATCTGAAGATATTCAGCCTGCTGGCGAATGTAGCCGATGTGAAGTCACTTGTTATTCATCCGGCAAGCACAACGCATAGCCAGCTTAGTGATGCGGAACTTGCAGATCAGGGCATTACACAAAGCACTATCCGATTGTCGATCGGAACGGAACATTACGAGGATATTATTGCAGATCTGGAGAACGGATTTGCAGCTATCTAATAAATGAGATGCTGAAACGAGTTCAGCATGACAAGAATGTCATCCAGAATGATAAGAATGTCATCCCGAATGATAAAATGTCATCCCGAACTTGATTCGGGATCTCAAGAATTACAAAGACATAAAAAGGAGTTTTACTATGTCAAAGATTTACACATCAGCAGATCAGTTGATCGGAGCAACACCGTTATTGGAATTAACACACATTGAGAAAGAGAATAACTTGGGAGCAAAGCTTTATGCTAAGCTGGAATACTTCAATCCGGCAGGCAGTGTCAAAGACAGAATTGCAAAATCAATGATTGATGACGCAGAGAAGAGCGGCAAACTCAAACCGGGTTCGGTTATTATAGAGCCAACATCTGGAAATACAGGTATAGGTTTGGCTTCAGTTGCCGCTGCACGAGGTTACAAAATTATCATCGTCATGCCGGAGACCATGTCAGTCGAACGCCGCCAGCTGATGAAGGCTTACGGAGCAGAGCTTGTCCTTACAGAAGGTGCTAAAGGTATGAAAGGTGCTATTGCTAAGGCGCAGGAGTTATCAGAGACTATACCGAACGGCTTCATCCCCGGGCAGTTCGTCAATCCTGCCAATCCTAAGACTCACCGAGAAACTACAGGCCCTGAAATTTGGAATGACACAGACGGCAAAGTAGACATCTTCGTAGCAGGTGTCGGCACAGGCGGAACTGTAACAGGTGTTGGTCAATATCTGAAATCAAAAAATGCCAATGTTAAAGTTGTTGCGGTTGAGCCGGCAGACAGCCCTGTCCTCAGCAAAGGCACTGCAGGTTCACACAAGATACAGGGTATCGGGGCAGGTTTCGTTCCTGATGTGTTGGACACCAAGATCTATGATGAGATCATCCCTGTAACTAATGATGATGCTTTCGCTGTCGGCAAAGCAATCGGCAAGAAAGAAGGTGTTCTGGTAGGTATCTCAAGCGGTGCTGCTGCATGGGCTGCAATTCAGCTGGCTAAGCGTCCTGAGAATGCCGGTAAGAATATCGTAGTCCTTCTGCCTGATACGGGTGACAGATACTTGTCTACTCCGCTGTTTGCGGATTAATTGTTAGAATTAGGCTGCTGATGGCAGCCTAATTCTGTGAAAAAGGATTGTTATATATGGAATATAAACGGATATTAACTATACAGGATATTTCGTGTGTCGGTCAGTGCTCACTAACAGTTGCATTGCCGATTATCTCTGTCTGCGGAATAGAAACCGCTGTTTTGCCGTCTGCGGTATTGTCTAATCATACTGCCGGATTTACAGGCTGGACATTCCGCGATCTGACTGAGGATCTGCCTCTGATTAGTGACCGCTGGAAAAAAGAAAATATTCGATTCGACACATTCTACACAGGATATTTAGGCAGCACAAAGCAGATAGATTATGTTCGTCATATTCTCAATACAGACGGCAATCCGAATGCTCTTAAGATTATCGATCCGGCAATGGCTGATAACGGTAAACTGTATCCCGGATTCGATAATGCTTTCGTTGAAGCGATGAAGTCTTTGGCTGCGGAATCCGATATTATACTGCCGAATATTACCGAAGCATCGCTGTTGACCGATTCAGAATATCGCGAAACCTATGATGAATCTTATATTGCACAATTGTGCCAAAAACTTACAGCGTTGGGGGCAAAGACTGTTGTCCTGACAGGCGTAGGATATGAGCCGCAATATACAGGTGTCGTCGTTTATGAGAATGGCAATGTGCAGTATTATCGTCACAAGAAGATACCCGGCGGTGGTCATGGAACAGGCGATGTGTATGCTTCGGCATTTACAGGAGCGTTGTCACGCGGACTAAGTGTATTTGACTCTGCGAAGATAGCCGCTGACTTTACTGTGCTGGCGATTGAGAATACACTGAATGACAAGTCACATTGGTACGGCGTGAAATTTGAGAAGTCACTGCTGTGGCTTGCACAGACTATCGAGACATTAGCAGCAAAATAACTGCTGTTAATATATAATGAAAAAGACTGAATAAAAATTTTCTGAACAGAGAGAATATATTATTCAGGAGGATAAGAATGATATATGCTGATAATGCAGCAACAACGAAATTAAGTTCTCACGCTCTGAAAGAGATGATGCCGTTCCTGACGGATATTTACGGCAATCCGTCGAGTTTGTATTCATTCGGGCAGGAGGCTAAAGAGCATCTTGAAGATGCACGGGCAAGGATTGCCAAGATTCTTAATGCTGAACCAAATGAGATTTATTTCACATCTGGTGGCAGTGAGTCTGATAATCAGGCGATTTTGTCTGCTGCTGTTTGGGGCAGCCGCAAAGGGAAGAATCACATTATAACGACTGCGTTTGAACATCATGCCGTGCTGCACACATTGAAGAAACTGGAGAAACAGGGATATACAGTTACATATCTTGATGTTCACAGCAACGGTATAGTGACACCTGAGCAGGTCGCCGAGGCGATTACCGAGAATACGGCACTTGTTACGATAATGACTGCCAATAATGAGATCGGGACAATTCAGCCGATTGCGGAGATTGGACAAGTTTGTCGTGACAAAGGCGTATGGTTTCATACCGATGCTGTTCAGGCGGTGGGGCATATCCCGGTAGATGTCAAGGCTCAGCATATCGATATGCTGTCGTTGTCCGCTCACAAATTTCACGGTCCCCGCGGAGTCGGAGTGCTGTATGCCCGAAAAGGTGTTGTATTGTCTAATCTTATAGAGGGCGGAGCTCAGGAACGCGGCAAACGAGCCGGCACTGAGAATCTTGCAGGCATTGTCGGGATGACAGTAGCTCTGGAAGATGCCGTCTGTAATATGTCGTCCAACAGCGAAAGTATCGTGAAACTGCGAAATCGTCTGATAGACGGACTTAGCCGGATAGAACATTCTGCGTTAAACGGTGATGCCGTGCAGCGTCTGCCCGGCAATGTGAGTTTTTGCTTCGAGGGTATCGAAGGTGAGAGCCTGCTGCTTCTGCTTGATGACAAGGGTATCTGTGCATCAAGCGGTTCGGCATGTACATCAGGTTCTCTTGATCCGTCTCATGTCCTGCTGGCGATCGGTCGTGTCCACGATGTTGCACATGGTTCGCTTCGCCTGACTATTACCGAGGAGAATACTGAGGATGAAGTTGATTATATCATTAAGTCAGTAGAAGAAGTAGTATCATATTTGCGAAGGATTTCTCCGGTATGGAGAGATCTGCAAAATGGGAAGAGATCATTTATATTGTAATTATGTTTTTCAGGTTAGTCTGCACGCCTGCGGACTAACCTGAAAAAAAAGGAATAAATATGGCATTATACAGCGAAAAAGTTATGGATCATTTCCGCAATCCGCGGAATCTTGGAAGAATAGAGAACGCCGATGCAGTCGGTGAGGCAGGCAATGCAAAATGCGGCGATATTATGACGATATATCTGAAGATCGCCGACGGCGATAACGGAAAGAAGACGATCGAAGATGTTAAATTCGAGACATTCGGCTGCGGCAGTGCAATCGCATCAAGTTCGATGGCGACGGAGTTGATCAAAGGCAAAAGCATTGATGACGCTCTTAATCTGTCCAATAAGGCAGTCGCCGAAGCACTTGACGGTCTGCCTGCATATAAGATGCACTGCTCGGTGCTTGCTGAGGAAGCGATTAAGGCAGCGGTCAAAGACTACTACGACAAAAATAATATCGCTTATGATGCAGATTTATTCCGAGAGAGTACCTGTGCCCATTGTTCGGAATAATTGTAGACAGTTTGGATAAAATCTGATATAATACCAAGTGTATGCGGTTACACTGCATTCTTAAAATGAAATAAATATACGGACGGTAACTATGATAGTTTCAACACGGGGCAGGTATGCACTGCGGGTAATGATAGATCTGGCGGAGCATCGGGATAAAGACCGCACGCCACTGAAGGAGATCGCCGAGCGTCAGCAAATATCTCAGAAATACATTGAGGCCATAATGACTATGCTGTCGAAAGCCGGTTTTGTTGATGCTGTGCACGGCAAGGGGGGCGGCTACAAGCTCAACCGTCCGCCGGAGGACTACCGAGTCGGTGACATTCTTCGTTTGACCGAAGGGTCTCTGGCTCCTGTGTCATGCCTCGAAGCAAACGCCGCCCCATGCGAACGCAAGCCGTTTTGTCGGACTATCGCATTGTGGAGCAAGCTGGATGAACTGGTGCAGGGGTATTTGGACGGTGTTACATTGGCAGATCTTGCCGACTGCCCTCATGGTATGCCGGAGTATGTGATATGATTCAGAGATGTGCGTCGATCAATACGCATACCGCTTTACTTTCCTGCCGAAGACTGTGAGGAAGATGATCTTGACATCCAAGAAGAATGTCCAGTTTTCAATATAGTCGATGTCGTATTTGATCCTCATGCCGATGTCAGAGTCGCCTCTCCAGCCGTTGACTTGTGCCCAACCGGTTAATCCCGGTTTGACCCAGTGACGCACGAGATATTTGTCGTATTTCTGATAGAACTCTTCAGTATGTGTCAGCATGTGCGGACGAGGACCGACGATAGACATCTCTCCGCGGATGATATTGAGGATCTGCGGCAGTTCGTCAAGGTTAGTTTTGCGCAGGAAGTCTCCAAACTTAGTTTTGCGCGGATCGTCTTTCGTAGCCTGAACTTTGTCGGCATCGTTATTGACGATCATCGTGCGGAACTTGATGATCTCGAAGTCTCTCTGCATGAATCCTGTTCTCTTTTGCTTGAAGAATACAGGTCCTTTCGATGTCAGTTTGATACCTATAGCGATGATGCCAAACAGCGGCAGCAGCACGATGAAAGCGATCAGACTAAGAGTCAGGTCGCATAGCCGCTTGATAAACCGGTTAAACATATTCTCCAGAGGAACATTGCGAATGCCTATGAGAGGATAGCCCTGTATTTGCCGCATGGACGGATTGCGTGATATAATCTTGAAATAATCCGGAATCAATTCTGCTTTAACGCCGTATTTTTCACAAAGGTTAGTTATATCGACGATCTTTTTATTGGCATACATTGGCAGTGCAAGTACAACATTATCGACGGCGATAGTTTTGAGCACATTCTCCAGTTTATCTGTGCTGCCGAGGATAAGTTTCTTGACTTCATCGGTGTATTCGTGACCAGGATGATTGAGAATGTCAGGATTATCATCAAGGAAACCTATGATCTTTATGCCGAGTTTGTTATTTCGCTTGACTTTGCGGTAGAACGACAGTCCGACTTTGCCTGCTCCGATAATCAGATACCGCCGGAAGTTGTATCCCTTGCTGCGTATAATATGGAGAAAGATCTTGATAAACAATCTCGCAACGAGGAATATTGACATAAATATACCGGTGTAAATGATCACAAATCGGCTGCTGTATTTGTACAGACCTGTAAGTATCAGAGTGTATATGACAGATACTACAACCATATATAGCAGCAGGAGATTTTTGAAGATAAGTGAGAACGGACGAAAGCGATAGCTATGGGAAAACTCGAATTTCTCATACACCAGCAGGAATAAACAGTTGATCACAATCGGGATAATGAAATCTTTAGCCGAGCCGAACATTGACAGACCGACAGTTAAGTAAGCAGCTGCCAAATATGCGAAGAAGAACACTATCAGATCGCATATCGTAAGTATCGCTAAGAAAAAGTTGCTGTTCTCCTTTAGCATGGTTTCTCCTCGTTGTGCAGAATCCTGACTTCCGGTTCTAAGTGATACCCTTTCGCTGATAATGTTCTGTCTATATGTGCTATCAGTTCCTGCACATCCTGAGCTGTTGCATTATCTTCATTGATAATGAAGTTGGCATGTCTTTCATAGATTTTTGCTCCGCCGATTTTGCAGCCTTTCAGTCCTGCTTCTTCAATGAGTCTGCCGGCAGGGATGCCTATATCATAGTTGTTTTGGAAGATACATCC
>JAFYAI010000030.1 GCA_017540815.1 Spirochaetales bacterium | reverse complement strand
CACAATACAATCCCATCGATAGAGAGTTTCGCTCGTGCGTGCTTCGAGTATGCACTTGATCAGCGGATCGACTGCTGGTTCTCTGCGAAAGACACGATCTCCAAGACTTATGACCAGACTTTCAAGAATGTCTTCGAGAAGATATATAACGAAGAATATAAGGCTAAGTTTGAGGCAGTCGGCATCAGCTATCATTATACTCTTATCGATGATATGGTTGCTCGTCTTATGAAGAGTGAGGGCGGTTTGCTCTGGGCCTGCAAGAATTACGACGGTGACGTAATGAGTGATATGATCGCTTCATCATTCGGCAGCCTTGCGATGATGAGTTCAGTGCTTGTGTCGCCGCACGGTTACTTTGAGTACGAAGCGGCTCACGGCACTGTTCAGAGACACTACTATAAGTATAAAGCCGGTGAGAAGACTTCGACTAATCCTGTTGCTCTTATCTTCGCTTGGACAGGTGCATTACGCAAGCGAGGAGAACTTGATAATCTGCCGGATCTCATCGCATTCTGCGATAAGCTGGAGAAAGCAGTCGTAGATCTGATTGAGTCAGGCATTATGACAGGTGATCTTGCAAAACTCTGCGATCCACCTGCTGTGAAGGTGCTGGATTCGTTCGAATTCTTGGACGAGATCGCCAAAAAACTGTAAACAAACAGGCTCGCCTGCGGCGAGCCTGTTTGTTTGAGAGATAAAATATTTTATTTTACTCGTGAGCATGTGTATTCAATATTGTCTTTTTTTAATTTCAATGTATCACCTGACAACTCATAGTTCCATTGACCATTTAAGCTGCTCTCTGATACATTGAATGTGATTTCACTGCAAGTGCATTTTTCAACAGAGCCAATAATTGATGTGTCGTCTTTTGATGATCCCATATAAACATTGTCGTTGTCTTTTAATTCAATATAAACATCAAAAGGACCAAAGCTTGTTTTCCAAATACCAATCATTCCTGCCGGTGCTCCTGCCATAGTACATGACGATAATGCCATAACCAATGCCATAACGGCAACCAAAATACATAATGCTTTCTTCATAATAAAAAGCCTCCAAAATAAAAAAGTTTCTTAATTATAGAAAAAAAGACAATTTATGTCAAATAAAAAATGCTGCCGCAGATAGTCCTGTTGTCTTTTTAAAGTGGAGTTTAAAAAAAACACCAAATCGACTGCCTGCGGCGAGCCGTTTGTTTATAACTGAACTTTGCCTAATAAGAAGTCATAAGCATTGATACTGCGGACACCGTTATAGTCGGCATTAATATCATAGTCGAGCGTGATCAGAATGCGTGGATAAGCATCTCGGATGTTGTTAAATGATTTGAGTTCTCTTTGCAGAGTCTCCTCATTCTTAACAGTTTCTGAGACTTGTATATAGTATTTCTCATTTTGATTGTATGCGATGAAATCTATCTCATTATCGCCGTTTTTGCCGGTATATACCTCATATTTACGCCGCTTCAACTCAAGGAATATAAGATTTTCAAGGATGTGTCCTGTGTCGATGTTGCGGAATCCGCAGACAGAGTTCCTCAGCCCAATATCAGCGATATAATACTTAGGCAGAGAGCTAAGCCGAGCTTTACCTTTGATGTCGTAACGATCTATACGATATATCATGAAACATTCTTCGAGATACTGCAGATAGTTTTCGACAGTAGGGCTGGATGTCTTTTTGCCGCCGCTGGTCAGTGTATCGGCTATCTTCTTCGCACTGAATATATTGGCACAGTTGTCGAATACAAATTTGATGACTGACTCTAAACTCTTGAAGTCATTGATCTGGTGTCTTGCAACTATGTCTTTGACGATAATCGTATTATATACATCCGAGAGATATTGCTGTATCTCTTTCTCATCACGCTTGAGTTGAAGTGTGAATGGCATACTTCCGAATCTGATGTAATCCCGATAAGCATCTTCGATCGGCTGCTCCGGAAAGTGATTATCTTTAGCTGCATTAATGTATTCCGAGAATGAGAATGGCAGAATATCTATCGTGATATATCGTCCGCTTAGCAGAGTAGCAAGTTCACCGGACAACAGATCTGCATTTGAGCCTGTAAGATATATGTCTACATTTTTTCGTAAGAACAGACTGTTTATCGCTTTTTGGAAGTCCTTGCACATCTGCACTTCATCTATCAGGATATAGTTCATCTTATCGGGCTTCATCTGTGCCCTTATAGCGAAGTGCAGGATATGATAGTCGAGCATCGGTTCATTGATGACATCATCCATCTTCAGATAGAATATCTGATCATCTGATATGCCGGAGTCACGCAGTTTTTCGCAGAATTGTTCCATCAAGGTAGACTTACCGGAACGGCGTAATCCTGTTATGACTTTGATAATCTGCTTGTCTTTGAAATGCCATAAAGTATCAAAATAATCATTTCTTAATACCATATTTAAAATATACTTTAAAAAGATTAAAATGTCAATACTTTTTTTAATTATTTTTAAAATATAAGAAATATTAATGTTTTTTTTAAGTGTATTTTAAAAAGTGTGTAAAAATGATAAGTTTTTAAAGTGGAGTTGAAAAAAAAACAAGAAAGCGGTTGCCAACGGCAACCGCTTTCTTGTTGGAGAATGAAAATTAGTCTTCGCGAGTCCAAGTTCTTTCAGTATCGTCAATTGTTAATTTTAAAGTATCACCTGATATTTCATATTTTGATGTTGTTTCTGAGTTGCTGCCAACCAAAGAAATAGTAATTTCATTGCAAGTACATTTTTTTATGTCTGCATATTTGTTGTAAGTAGAACTGCCTGACTTGTACCAAATAGTATCATCATCGCGAATATCAATGTAGAGTTTCCCAAGAGTTAGATCCGTAGACCACTTACCAACCATTGTGAGCGGTGCACCGTTAGGTGTACAAGACGACAATGCCATAACCAATGCCATAACGGCAACCAATAAACCAAATGCTTTTTTCATAGAAAAAGCCTCCTAAAGAATTAAAATTTGAATTAAGTATATGAAATAATCTGATTTATGTCAAGTAAAAAAATTATTCACAATTAAATTTGACAAAATTTCAATAATTCTGTATAGTAAATGCGGAGTAAGGTATGTTAGATTTAGATCATAGACTTTTGAGTCCTTCGATTTTATCGGCGGATTTTTATAATCTCGGCACAGAAGCGGAGAATGCTCTGCATTGCGGAGCAAATTGGCTGCATATAGATGTGATGGACGGGCATTTCGTTCCGCAGCTGTCATTCGGCAGCAAGATAGTTGCAGATATAAAGCGGCATAATAAGTGTTTCTGTGACTGTCATCTGATGGTGACTAATCCGGAAGATCTTATCGATGCTTTCGTCGCTGCAAAGGCAGATCTGATCAATATACATGCCGAAGCGACTTATCACGGCGACAGATATATCAACCGCATTAAGGATGCCGGCTGCTTTGCAGGGATAACTATCAATCCCACGACTCCTGTTTCTTCTATTATACATTATCTGCCGCTTGTCGATATGGTACTCGTTATGAGTGTCAATCCGGGATTCAGCGGTCAGAAGTGCATCACTTATAACTTCGACAAGATTAGAGAACTGGACAACATTCGTAAGGATAAAGGGTATAGTTATAAGATCGAGATCGACGGCGGTATAACTATGCACAATGTGCAGACAGTGCTTGATGCCGGATGTGACATTGTAGTTGCCGGTTCCGGATTTTTCGGATTGGATAATGACGGTAAGCGGCAGTTTGCCGATATGATACATAATTATAAATGAGAGAAATGCGATGAATCAAAAGTTAGTCAAATTATTGGAGATGCTTAACGGCATCCTAATCGGCAAAGCCGAGAAGATTAAACTCGTTATGGCAGTTATGCTCTCCGGTGGCAACATCCTGCTGGAAGATATGCCCGGAGTAGGCAAGACGATCCTCAGCAAGGCTTTAGCAAAGCTCGTGATGGACAATGACGGCAATCCCGTTAAGTTCAGTCGTATACAGGGCACGCCGGATCTGCTGCCTTATGATATTACAGGTGTGGATATGTATGACGCATCGTCCGGCAAGTTTGTATTTACACCGGGACCGGTATTTACAGACATACTGTTGGCTGATGAGCTTAACCGGGCTACGCCTAAGGTGCAGTCCGCACTGCTGCAGGCTATGGCTGAGAGGCTCGTCACTGTCGGCAATAATACTTACAAGCTGCCGGAGCATTTCTTCGTAGTGGCGACTCAGAATCCTGTCGAAACAGAAGGAACATTCCCTTTGCCGTCGGCACAGCTTGATCGGTTCGCTGCGTGCATTGAGCTTGGTTATCCCAATCCCGAAGCGGAGTTTGCCATCCTTGCACAGATGCAGCATTCGGAGCAGAGACTTGCCGAGATGCAGCCGGTTATATCGCTGTATGAGCTGTCTGTCATCCGCTCTCAGATTGCTCAAGTCCATGTCGATGAGAAGATGATGCGTATCATCGTCAGTATCTGCAATGCGACACGCCACGACAAGAGCATTAAACTCGGACTTTCGACGCGTGCTGCATTATCTATGAAAGAAACCTTGAAAGCCTGGGCATACATTATGCAGCGGGATTATGTGATTGATCAGGATCTGATAGATATTTGTCAGCCTGTGTGGGCTCACCGCATTATGATCGGATCGGGCAAGATGTCAGCCAAAGAGATCATCCAGAGTCTGACAAGAGCAGAGATAAAGAAAAATGTTTGGCAGGAGTCGTTTTAGATGATATTAGCAATGGATGTCGGCAATACCAATATTGAGATTGGTATTCTTAATGAAACACCGAATGATTATACGATTATAGATTCGATCAGATATTTTACTCGTGTCAATATCACGAGCGACGAATTTGGGATGTTCCTGCTTAACTGGTTCTCCAATATTGGACTGGACAGGAAAGAGATCCACAGCCTTGTTTATTCGTCGGTTGTGCCGCCGATGAACGGTATCGTCAAGCGAATGTATAAGAAGTATTTCTGTGGCGATGTTCTTGTCGTTGATGAGAGTATTAATGCTGGTATCGTCAACAGCTATCGCAATCCGAAAGAAGTCGGTAGTGATCGTATCGTCAATGCGACGGCTGTTCATGCTCTTTATGCTAAGAATGCGATAGTCGTGGATATGGGAACGGCTACGACGATTGATGTCGTGACAGCTGGCGGCAATTATCTTGGCGGAGTGATCTTCCCCGGTATCAATACTGCCAGTCAGGCACTTCGTGATAAGGCTTCGCGTCTGCCGGCGATCAGTATTCATCACTGCACACGCATTCTTGCGGAAGATACAGCCTCGGCGATAGAGTCAGGTGTCTACTTCTCTAACTACTATGCACTTGACGGACTTATCCGCGGACTTGCCGGTGAGATGGGCTGGACTGACTATGTCAAAGTCGGCACCGGCGGTGTTACCAACATTTTCAAAGAAACCAAACTCTTCGATGCGATTGACGATGAGCTTGCATTGAAAGGAATGAAAGTGATATATGATATAAATAGATAGAATGGAACCATACAGGATTTTGCATAATCAAAATCCCGTTTGTTTTTCAAAAATCCATCCAATTTTTATCCAATTCTTTCTTTAATTCATCAAAAGTTTTGATATATTCTGCCTTAACAGCAGTGATTACAGATAATGCCTGCTCATCGCTGTATGTATGAGCGAGCGTGCTTCGTGATTCGAGAATGTTGAGCCATAATTCTTCATCAGTTATCATATTGCACTGAAAAGCGATCTTGATAATCGCTCTTGGAGATCCAATCTTCTCGATAAATCTTCCGTGCTTCTCCAAAACTTCTTTCATAAGTTTCCAAGCCTGCTCAAAGCATATACCGAATAATCCGACGATACCTGTCTGCTCGACAACAGTGTATGGCTCGGCAAGGATTATCCCTTCGTGCAGATTAGTCAGTGCCTTGCAAAAATTATCATATTTTTTCATAGATGACAACTCCGTCTTTTTCGATCTCATACTTAAGTTCGTCACTGATAGGCTTGTCGAGGTTCACAATGTCAAACATCAGCAGCGTCCATACTTTTTCTTCAATATCATAATAAAAGTTGATGAAATCACCGCCGCTGACGGCAATATCAATATCGCTTCGTTCTCGGTTAGTTCCTCTTGCACGCGAGCCGAACAGAATAACTTTGCGAACACCGTTATCCTTAGCGAATCTTGTAATGTCTGCAATAACTCTGTCAGGAACATTCACTTCGTTGTCTTCCTTTATAAAACCACCGACTTATGTCTGCTGGCATGGCAGCAGTAGTTGTATGCCACAGGCAAGCCTGCAATGTGAGTCGGATAGGTGAGTATATTTACTCCGAGGCATGTCGTCTTGCCGCCAAGCCCCTGAGGACCGACTCCGCTGTCGTTAATGCGTCTGAGGAT
>JAFYAI010000029.1 GCA_017540815.1 Spirochaetales bacterium | reverse complement strand
CGATCCGGCGACAGGCGAAGTATCGAAAGGTATCTGGTCAATAATCGGCAAACCCGGATTTAAGGTATTCAGCGAATATGCTTCATTCGATTTTTCTGGATTTGTATTCAACCTTGTATTCTGTGCAACAACAGCCACAATCGTGTCGGGAGCGATGGCGGAGCGAACTAAGTTCTCCACATATTGTCTCTACTCGGCGATCCTTTCGGGGATAATTTAGCCGATTGAAGCACACTGGACATGGGGCGGAGGTTTCCTGGCACAATGGGGATTCCACGATTATGCAGGATCTGCGTGTATCCACTCGGCTGGTATGGCTTTAACGGTGCGGCAGCAACTGATATTCCGACACTCGGTTCTGTGCTGCTGATGAACAGTCTGCTGATACTTATCCTCGGTCGGCTGTCACCGCTGCCTTATCTGAAAAAAGCATTAGGCTATCTGCCGACGATATTTATGATAAGCAGCAGCAGTGCATGTATTCCGCTGACGCTCTCAACTGTTCGCCAAAAGCTCGGCGTGTCCGAAAAGGTTTCGTCATTCGTTATCCCTATCGGTGCTACTGTGAATATGAATGGTACCTGCATGATTAATATGCTCAGTACAATGTTGTTCCTCAAACTGTTTGATGTGCCAGTAACCGGCGGATTGATTGTGAAACTTGCTCTCTTGGCATTCCTCTTGGCAGTCGGATCGCCCGGTGTGCCTAATTCCACTCTCATCACGCTTACAATGATGCTGTCGATAGTCGGCATTCCTACAGCGGCGATTGGTGTCGTCATCGGTATCTGGAATATCGTAGATCGGATTATTACGGTTAATAATGTCAATGGCGACATTACCACAGCCGTTATACTGTCCGCTGCTGAGAAGGATTTGGATAAAGGCGTGTATAACGCGTAGTGTTTAATAGGAAATTGCAAAAAACGAAGTTTTCTCCGCTAAAAGCGAGGAAAACTTCGTTTTTTTGTATATTTTAAAGATTTTTGAAAAAATCTTGACATTCTTTTTTTTTTGAGGTATTCTTAACGGTTTAGATAAAGAACTATAAAGGAGACCTTATGAGGCATTTCAGTTATTTAAGCATGATGGTTATTTTGTTAGCAGGTTTGATGTGCTGTGCAACGGAAACAGGACCAAACGGTGGTTCATCGCCTGTAGAGCCGGTTTCGACAACATCGACGACGGTTTATTCTATTAGTCATGTGGAGTTTGATTCTCTGTCATACATTTTGACTGCTGATACAGATGCATCTGATGACAAAGTATTTACAATGACTGTCAATAATCAGTCCGTAACTGCAAAGGCAAACAAAGGAAGATTGAGTGCCGATTTGTCAAAGTGTTGGACAAACGCTAACAAAGGCGGCAAACAGTATGAAGTGACATTCTCGGCAGCAAATGCAGGTGTTAAGCCGTCAAAAGCAAATATCGACTATTGGCCGAAAGCAGTGTGTGAACTGAAATGTGCACCTGAAATTACCATCTATAACGGCAGCTCCAGTGCTTATCAGTCTCCGCAGTTTACGCTGAACTATGAAGCTGACACCTATGATTATACAATGAGTTTCATTGTTAAAGACAGACTTGATAATGATATTACGAGGACTATCCCGGGTATAGCAACATGGCAGTTGAGTACAATGCTGACATACTTAAAGGAAACAGATCATTTCGGTTACTCGGTAAAAGTTACTGCAACAGTAACTCCGAAGCGTAATGGAATACCGCAAACTGCTCTGCAGAGTCAGGTAAGTGTTACATATATCAGCTGCAAAGATGTACTGGCTGCTAAAGTCAGAGTAGAGCATTATTACAACTACTATATCGCTGTGACCTATGATAAGGATGACAATCCTGCCGGAGGTAACATTCAGTATGAATGGCAAGTTTCGGATAATCAGCAAAATTGGCTCTCAATGCTTGATACGGAAAGCGTTCTTGAGATTACGAAAAATAACCTCGGCAAATATCTGAGATGTATCATTACTCAGACTTATGAAGGGAAAGTTCAGGCTTCGATTACATCGGAAGCAATTATGCTAAATAATATTATCTCTGCGGCATATCTGCATTATGACGGTATTGTGCTGTATGGCAATAATCCGACTGCAACTCAGATGTCAGGCACAGCTGTTGATGTTTTTGGAGGAGATCTAAAAAATCTGACATTCAGCTTTGAAAATCTCTCTGCCGGAATGAAATCTTCTGATTATGTGACGGTGAAAGTTTCTAAAGAGAACTACGAGGATTATATAACCAGCGTATTCGTGAATGTACAGAATGTCTTGTCTGATAGTGAGATTATCCCATTGTCAACGGATGTGCGAAATATCCCGACAAACAAAGCAAAATTCACTGATACAAGCAGCGATATAGAATGTTCTTTTGATAACGGAGCAACATGGGCAGCTATGCCGACGGATGCGTTTGATGCTAAACTCGGAACTCTCATTCTTCTGCGTAAGAAAGAAATCGGTACTGTCAATCAGAAGGGCTACATTATGGCAAGCGAGCCGAAACCCATATCTGTTGTTAAGGAAAATATCGGATTGCCGATTTATACGGTTAATGCACAGGCTCAGTATGACGCAGCAAAAGATGAGATAACAGTAGAGATTAACGCTCCTGATGGTGCTTTATTTGATGTGATTCTGAATGATCATGCCGGTGATGTTCATGCATATCAAGGCAAACTGACATTCAGTGCGGCTTCGTTCTTCACGAGTAATGATGAGTGCGGCAGAGATTATACTATAGAAGTCAGTGCTGATGATGCTATTATTACTAACAGTCAAGCGACAGTATCTTATTGGTCGAAGGCTAAAGTAACACTTAACAGTGAGCAGAATGTTGTTATCTGGACAGGCAATGAAAGAAGCACTGTGCCTGTTCCGGCATATACATTGAATTATGCCAATGACAAATGCGATGTGACAATAAGTTATGAAGTAAAATATATCACAGATGCACCTATTGAAGTATCAACAAGCGGTTGGACAATCGATAGTATGATTGATTATATCTTCGATAACGCTCATACCGGTCAGGCAGTCGAGATTCATTTCAAAGCAGTGCCTAAGAAGGATAATCGGCCGCAGAATGCTCTTGCATCAGAATGGACTATGACTTATTCTCATTTCCAAGATGAGCTAATCGCTAGTGCAGAGATTGTGAAGAAATATAACAGCACAAACGGTTATTATTTCGCAATTACATCTTATGACAGCAGTAATAATGAAGCAGGCGGATCTCTTGCTTATGCTTGGGAGATTGCGGATGATTCACATAGTATAGACTGGACTCCTGTTGACTCTTCGGCTGATATGATACATCCTTTGATACAAAGTGAAGTCGGCAAATATCTGAGATGTACTATTAAGCAGACTTATGAGGGAGCGTTGCAAACTCCTGTTACGACAGCACCTTTCGAGATTACTTCTGTTATCAAGTCAGCAAGTCTTACATACAGTGAAGTTGTCGAAGAAGGAACGATACCTGATTCGTCGAAACTCAGCGGTTCTTTTGTTTCCATATTCGGCGATAATGTGGCTTTGCAGGTAAATAATATGAATTTCTCAGATGAAGTCAAAACTGTTGAATATACAGATATAGATGATGCAGAATATTCAATGTCGGTTCCTAACTTCATGACAGATGGCTTGCTTTACTCAATGTATGTGCCTGTTAAGATTACGAAAGGCGGTTATGATGATACTCATGACATTGTATTTATAAATGTGAAAAGCAAACTCAGAGATGATGAAATGCCTGCACTGGTAACAGATGTATGGACAGTCACTAAGGACAAAGTAAAGTTTAACGGTAATCATTATGCATTGGAGTATAAAATAAATGATGCTGCAGAATGGAATTTTGTTACTTCGGATGAGTTCAGTGCCACAGTAAATGATGTTATCCACATTCGTAAGAGACTTTGGGGTGTTGAAGGTATAGTTGGCTGTCTGAAAGAAAGTGATGAGCGGACAATCACTGTTACAGAGGCTAATATCGGAACAAAGACAAATGTGTCAGGTATTAGTGCAGAAGTAAAGAGTGTTTATCTGGATTTGAATATCCATGGGGAGAATTTTACAGACATAATAGAATTCGATGCTATTTTGAGGAATACAGATGGCTTAGGTAATCGTGGTGATATTAAGTATAAATATACATGGAAAGTCGATGGCGTTCTTGTTCAAGATACGGATTATCTATATTTAAACAATACGAACGAAAACTATATATATCTTGATAAAAGGAAAATGATAAGAGGAGAAGTATATCAGGTTTCTGTGCTTGTTGAGGTGTATAATTGGCATAATGATAATATTTTGGTGAGAGAATTTGCACAAAAAGGTGTAGAGATAGAGTAATAGGAGGCGTATATGAAAAAAATTATGAAACATATTATTACATTTTATATTATAATGTTAATCGCTTGTGTATTGGGCGGCTGTAATAACTCAGAAGTTACGCCTTCTATTGAAGTGGACTCATTAATAACTGAACAGGCAGCAGTTCCTCAAAGAGCAACGCTGTCACTGTCCGCAGAAATATCGACATCAAGATCTGCTATGCCGGATATGACAGTGTACTCATTCGGCAAGTTCATGCTGTATGTCAATGACTCTAAGCTGGGATTAGATTCTAATAATACCGGTCTTATCGGTTTGTGGGACAGCTATACAGCGATGTGTGACACAACGCTCGATGTTGAGATTGGTGAGTGGACATTCACATTGTCAGCATATAACGGCGGCACACTGTACAAATCTGTGGTAACGAAAACTCTCCAACCTGGCAGCAACAGCATTACCTTTGAGTTGTTAGAGGCTGTGCGTACTCCCGGCAGCGGCGAGGGAGATCTGTCAATAGTGATGAACTATGATGTCGCCGATGTGGGCAGTGGAGTGATTACCGGCGGATTGTATAATATGAATGAAGATATAATCTACGGACACGGAGATATTGAACTGGATAAACAGGAACAAGGCTCTGTTCAGTATTCGCTGAACGGACTGCCGTGCGGTGAATATATCGTGATGTTCAAAGTTTATGCAGATACGGAAAAGAAACAGCTCAGATCAATTATTAAAGAATTAGCTGTTATCTTTTCCAATAAGACCAGTACATCAACGATTACTGCTAATTTGCTGGGTAAAGTATATAATATCACTTATCAGAAGAATGGCGGTACTTTCAATAGCGGATATACTCCGAATACAAAATTCACAAGATTTGGTGCAGCTGTAGAACTGCCGACGGAAAATGAGATAAAGAAATCGGGGTATGACTTCAAAGGCTGGTATGACAATGCTGCATTCACAGGCAGTGTTGTGTCTGAAATTCCGTCAGGAAGCCTTGGCAATAGAACATTATATGCAAAGTGGCGAAAAAAAATTAAGATAACATTCAATCCGAAAGGCGGAACAATCGCAGGTTCTGTATCTACTCAGTCTGTCTCCTCAGATGAGTCAACAGATCTTATTACAGCTTCAGAGCTTGGTTTGACTAACGGTAAAAAGAGATTCTTCGGATGGGATACATCGACTCAAGCCGAAACTGTTGTATATGAAGACGGCGGAATAATTAATGTAAATAATGATACGACACTTTATGCTGTATGGTCTTACTCCTCTATCAGCGGTAGTACCGAAGATAATAAAGATACTGACGGTGATGGTCTGACAGACTATGAAGAAGTAAATACATGGCATACAGATCCAACAAATAAGGATACAGACGGTGACGGCTGGACTGATGCAGAAGAGATTCGCGGTCTGTATAATCCGCAGCGGAATATATTCGATCCTCGTATCGCCGATGTTCCGCAGATAGATGTCGTAATAATGGGTCAGCCTATAATAGATTTTGTTTATTCAAAGGGAAGTTCCCACGCTGAGACAGTATCACAGACATTGACTGATGGAAATGTATCCAGCAGAAGCAACTCGCAGTCAAACGGTAAAACATCCTCGACCAGTCATTCACATTCTTTGACTTTCGGGGTTAGTGTTGATCACAGTTGGGGACAGGTTGGTATAGGCAATTTTCTAGGTTTTCAAAATAAAACAACAGTCAAAGGAGACACTACTAACTCAGTGTCAGGTTCAAATGGTGATTCTTATACATTCAGCAGAAATGAAAGTGAGAGTTTCTCAAGGAATATATCGAACGGAAAAACTTCTTCCGACACAACTTCCAGGACATGGACAGGCGGTAGGATTACAATATTGGCGAAGTTTAGGAATCCAGGCAATATCGCATATACTGTAGATAAGATGAATGTCTCAATTACGCGAACTCCTAATAACAGAGCAGATTTTGATATTCCTGTCGCAGCGATAGAGCTGTCATCTGTGGGGACGATCCCGCCGGGTGGAGAGACCGGACAGTTCGTGCTGAAGAAAGATCTCTCTGTCTCCGAGACGGAAGAACTTCTCAAATGGTCTAATGCGATCAATGTGCGTATCGCAGGTTATTCGATTACAATCCAGAAGAGTGCTGACAGCAATGCAAAAAATGACTTTACCGGAGCATTGACACGAGTTAAGAATCAATGTGCTTCTATAGATATAGACTATGGTCCTAACAGCGGATTTACACCTGAGTCATATTTAGTATCGACGAAGTATCGGTATAATACTAATGCTGTCTCTGCTGCTGACCTTTATACATATCCTTCTCTGTTGGATATCTTGGAGACTGTGCTGGGGCTGTCACGATCCAGCGGCAAGCTCGTCTTGAAGTCTGACGGTCGTATACAATCCATTAGAGGTCTTGAGAATATAGATACACCGGAATCTGCAAATGAACCGATTATTCACGGCAGCTGGTTTATTACCCGCAGATATACAGACGAAAATATGCAGACTGTTTTGGAAGCATATCAAATGGCATATAATGTGACTGATCCGGAACAAGTGGGTAAAGTCGGCATAGATAAGATTATTGTTCATCCGAGAGATGAGGTCAATATATTCTTCAGCGTAGACCAAGACGGAGACGGATTACCCAAACGCTTAGAAGTTGAACGCGGCACAAGTGATGAGAATCCTGACACAGATGGTGACGGATTGACTGACTTTGAGGAGGTATGCGGCTGGTATAATAAAGACGGCAATCATACTATTATCGATGAAAGTAAATATCATGCCAATCGCAAGTGTTATTCTAATCCTAATAATAAGGATACAGATGGTGATGAGTTCGATGATGATGAAGATACAGATCCTATCGTTCCGTGGATAAGTGATCTGGCAGAGATAAAGTCTGCCAAATATTCAACAGTTTACAAAGGTACATTAATACCATTCCAATTCTCAGGAACGACGGCTTCTCTTAGCGGACTGAATGAGTATATTTACCTTGACATAGAGCCGAAGCTGTTATTCTCGCAGAAACATTACAGATTGTCAGAAAAAGATGAATGGAAACTGCTTGATGAGAAGCAACAGATAAAGCTTGCAATCGGTGACAATAATATATTTGTCCAAATCACTGCTCCTAATGGGAAGACAAAGAAAGTGTTTACCGTGAAGGTTAATTCTGTAATGCCGGCTATGACAGGATTTAATTTAATATCTTCCGGTTACACAGGCGGCGAGGTGATAGTCAATTGGAATGGATACAAAGATCCGAGAATGAATCCTGCTTCCGCCACTCCTAATCCTGGCGAAACACAAACTGAACAAACGAGTGACGCTTACAACAAGTATATCCTTGCCCTGCGTCAAGGTTCAGTTCCTATGGATAAATCATCTTATTATCCGACTAAGAGCGATGCAGCCGGAGCAGTGGACTATAAATCTGAAACGAAATATCCGAGCAGTGTGCGTTATTTGAGTGTGAAGCCGGAGGTTATTGAAGCAGGAACACTTAAAGTCACGGTGAAGCCGGAGACGCTTTACACGATAGGTCTGTTTGCCTGCCGCAATACAAACAACAATGATACTTATGCTGCACAATATTTGGCTCATGACACTGTAACTTCTTCTAGGGAGAAAGAAGGCACTCTGACACTCTATGTATGTTATTTTAGAGATCTTGAAGATGAGGACGGCAGTCCGGAATCGGAGTTTTATTGGGAAGTTCATTCTGATATTTTCCCTGATGCAAATACTAATCTGAAGGTAGATGACACCCAACCTGTCTCGATGGATGCCCAAGACTCGAAAATGGAATTTTACTGTTTTGAGTGTAAAAGAACGCATAAGGCAACAGGATATGATCATTATATAAAATATACAAAGAAGTTTAGCCGGATGGAAGATCATAAAAAAGCCGGACATTTTTCACTCGATATTCATGAACACGACAGCGGTTCACATGACGATGATCTCGGAGAAATGAAAATAGAGTTCAACTATGACCATCAAAGAGATGTGTGGACTGTTGGTTGGGATTGGTTTCCGATTATTGGTCGTTACGTTGGCTCAAAAGAGGTCCATAACAATGAAGGTATGGTGAAATGTTCTATTAAGCACAGTACTGATGCCGGCGAAGGCGAATTGGGCTTCGGTGTCTCATGGGAGTAATGTGAAATGTATAACAGTTGCAAATATTTTTTTTAAATATGAGGTATTAATATGAAAAAGATTATTTTGGGAATGCTCACCGCTGTGTTAATATGCTGTGCAGGCATATTAATGTCATGTGCAACCGACAATGGCAACAACAAAACAGATAGTTCGTCAAGCGACACAAAGCGTGATCGGGCACGCTATACCGTTATCATTTATGGCAATGCAGGCGGACGGATGGACTATATTATCGAGAGAATGTGGGGTAACCTCAAGCCAATGCTTAATGACCAAACCAATGTTCGTGTGTTCGTGTTGTATAAGTATGGCATAAGCACTGAAGACCAACCCTTTACCGGCAAATATGGCAATCAGAGCGATGTGATGATGTTTGAGCTAAACAGCAACACGGATCTCACTCAACTTAAAAATACCGAAAATAACAGTGATTTCAAACTTACGGTCAACAGTCCTGAATTTGAGCTTTATGATTCCAAATCTTTAGCGGCGTATATTAATGCCGTGAAGGAATATGCACCGGCCGATAATTATATCTTCACTCTGTGGGGACACGGAGGCGGTTATGACATTCTCAATGACAGACCGGACAATATGGTGGTTTCAAGAGGAGTTCTCTATGATGAGACATTGGAAGGCAAAGGTATGAATATGTATCAGTTTGCTGACGCTCTGGCTACATGCAATACGCATTTTCAATTAATAATGTTTCATAATTGTCTGATGGGTAATATCGAGACGCTAACCGAGGTTCAGCCGTATGCAGATTACTTCTTTGCATCCTCACATCTTTTGTCATCTTTTGGTCAGCCGATTGAGATTATGATCGAAAAACTTATCAAGTCATCAGACTACAACTTTGAGAATACAGCCAAAGAAATGTTTGTTGATCTTAAAAAGACTTATAATGAAACTCAAGGCATACCTCCTGAGATAATGGAAGAAATGAAAAACGATATGCCGGAAGGAATGGCAGAACCGAAACGCAATTATGATTTCAAAATCATCCGTTCTGCCGACTTAACAAACCTGAACAATAACATCAGTTTCTTTGTTAGCCGTCTGTTAGAGCTATATCAGGATTTATCAAATGATGAAGTTAAGATGAATAAAGTCATGACCGATTGTGCCTACGCTTATGAAGTTCAAGGTTATGCATACCTGATAGACCTGAAAAAATACATACAAACTGTGGCTGCTGCCATCAAAGATACTGAATTGTCTGCTCATGCCAAGAATGTCATCGATTGTATAGATAACTCAATTATTCAACGATGGGATTACTCTGTGGTCTCAAAACTGAAAGAGTTCTCTCTTTCTGTTATGCTGCCTTATCATGATTTCCTGCATTATGAGACCAAAAATAATTACACCGTGGCAGAGAGCTATTATCCTTCTTCATTCAACCGCCGTACAGGCTGGGCACTGTGGATGGATGCCAATAGATATTTCCCAACGAAATGGATGTTTAATAGTGAAGTCCAGGAAGGTTTCGATATAGATTGGGAAATGTTCAGAGATGTGGTACTTGAGAGAAACAGTCATTAATGATGATTTATAAATTTACTTTCGTCACAGGGATGTAATAGACGAAAGCGAACTTTGCAAAAAAATCCGAAAAAAAACAGGTGTTTTTTTTCGGATTTTTTTGTTATAATAGGCAAAAGGATTTCTTATGGCTACTTTTCTATTAATTATATTTTTATCATTCTGCATTGTCGGATGCGGCGGTGAGCATGAAGCGATTATATCTGTATCACAGCTTAATAATCCGAATATCAAGATTGGTTATAGCGAGGGGCATCCTGCATATTTTGCGGCAGGAACTGCTGCTGAGTTTGGTTTCCGTATTGCACGGTCATTATAAAAAAAACAGTAACCACCGTGATTTTGCTGCTGCAAAATCACGGTGGTTTTCTTTGGATCTACTCCAGCATGCAGAGATCACTCGGATCGACATCGCATTGTGATGATGACAGTCGTATCTTGATTTACAATACCTAAAAGGTATTATTTACTGATTATAATAGTATTTGCGTATTTTTCAAATATTTGCTATAACCATATTCGTAACAGTAAAACAAAATCAGGAGGTGTTACAATATGGAAACGGCATTTAGTATTTGGTTTTTAATTGGTGCGGCACTTGTCTTCTGGATGCAGGCAGGATTTGCGATGGTTGAGGCGGGATTTACCAGAGCGAAGAACACAGGCAATATCATTATGAAGAACCTGATGGACTTCTGTATCGGAACGATAATGTGGTTCTTAATCGGATCATCATTTATGCTGAGTTACACCGATCCGGCGACAGGCGAAGTATCGAAAGGTATCTGGTCAATAATCGGCAAACCCGGATTTAAGGTATTCAGCGAATATGCTTCATTCGATTTTTCGGGATTTGTATTCAACCTTGTATTCTGTGCAACAACAGCGACGATCGTATCAGGTGCAATGGCAGAGCGAACGAAGTTCTCCACATATTGTCTCTACTCGGCGATCCTTTCGGGGATAATTTATCCGATTGAAGCACACTGGACATGGGGCGGAGGTTTCCTGGCACAATGGGGATTCCACGATTATGCAGGATCTGCGTGTATCCACATGGTCGGCGGTATATGTGCGTTAATCGGTGCGGCGATGCTCGGTGCTCGTATCGGCAAGTTTGACCGTGACAGTGGCGGCAAAGTTACCAAAGTTCACGCTATTCCGGGCTCTAACCTTGCCAACGGTGCTTTGGGGTGCTTTATCCTGTGGTTCGGCTGGTATGGCTTCAACGGTGCTGCGGCGACAGATATTCCGACACTCGGTTCTGTGCTGCTGACGACAACAGTCGCTCCGGCAGTTGCCAGTGTAACGGCGATGATATTCACATGGTGGAAATACGGCAAGCCTGATGTGTCTATGTGTCTCAATGCTTCATTGGCAGGACTTGTTGCGATTACAGCTCCTTGTGATGTTGTGGATTGTGCCGGCGCAGCGATTATCGGACTTGTTGCAGGATTCTTGATAATATTCGGAATATGGCTGCTTGATTATGTTCTGCATATTGATGACCCTGTCGGTGCAGTTGGTGTCCACATGATGAACGGTATCTGGGGAACGATCGCTGTCGGACTGTTTGCGACTGAGACTGCTCCGGGATTTGCAGTTGCAGGTATTAATGAAGGATTGTTCTACGGCGGCGGTTTCACACAGCTTGGCAAGCAGTTAGGCGGAATGTCTATTATCATACTGTGGACAATCGTGACTATCACAATTGTGTTCTTCATTCTGAAAAAGACTATCGGACTGCGAGTTACTGCTGAAGAAGAGATCGTCGGACTTGATAAATTTGAGCATGGTTTGGAGTCGGCATTTTCAGGATTCTCAATGGCATATACCGCTGAAGAGGTTAAGTCTGCGGCGGCTGCCGGAGTATTCCTCACCGATGTTTCGCCGAGCGAAGCTCCTGTTACTGTAGTCGGCAATGTTCCTGCTGCATCAGAGAATGCGAAACTTACTAAGATTGTAATCGTGACTCGTCTGACGAAGTTCGATGCACTCAAAACGGCTATGAATGCGATAGGCGTTACAGGAATGACAGTCGTCAATGTCATGGGTTGCGGTCTGCAAAAAGGTGCAAGCGAGTATTACCGAGGTGTGCCTGTCGAGATGACTCTGCTGCCGAAAGTCAAGGTCGAGATCGTTGTATCGAAAGTGCCTGTCCGCAGTGTCATTGAAGCAGCCAAGACTGCACTCTACACCGGTCATCCCGGCGACGGCAAGATATTTATCTACGAAGTGGACAATGTTGTCAAAGTCAGAACTGGTGAAGAAGGTTACGCTGCTTTGCAGTATGATGAATAAATAAATAACGGTAAAAAATATTTTCACCTTGCTGTTTTGCAAGGTGAAAATATTTTTTTTGGTTGTGTTGGGCAGTTTATAATCGGTTAGACGAGTTCCGCGATCCGATCAAAGTCAATCTCTTCAATGGCACAGAGTAACTCTTCGACCGGAATATATGCCGGCAGAACAGATGAGTGTAATGTGCCTGCCAGATCGTCATCCTGCACTGCATGATTATGAGTATTGCACTGCGTTATTGTTTTGATTAATTAAATTTAAAGAATTCTCTTGACTAAGAAAAAATGTTATCATATAATAGAAGATATTCGGCATAAAGGACGCACCTAATGGCAGAGCCAAAGACATATACAATCTCATTATGGAAAAATAAACGATTTGTGATATTTATGTCGCTGCTTGTCATTTTATTCCTGACCAATCTGACATTATATCAGGCTCTGCGCATACAGAACAGTGATTGGAATATGGCATTTATCATTGTCAGTGTTATCCTGATGGTGGTGATATGCTATTCAATCTTCAAGATGCAGGGCGTGCGCGGCTTGCAGATAACTCTCGGCGATACGGAGATGACTTATAACCGCAGCCGTTTCGAGAATGAAGTTATCGAATATCGAAATATCAAATATTTGGGCTATTTTAAGAAGAATATTGACGACGAAGAAAAATTCAGTTTTTTCGACGGGATGTATATCTATGATGGTTCGACGGATAAGTACTGTTTTATCGGGATAAGTTTCAACGAATACCGCGAGATCTTTGCGGAGATCCGCTCCAAATGTGAAAAAACCAATGCAAATTGGCATAATATAAAACGAAGTAATAGAACTTTATTGGATGAACTGCGTGCTTTAATCGGCTCGCAGCAGTGATAGGAGTATTGAAATGAGTTCAGTGTCTTTTACGAAAGGACCAATCAAGATTTATCCTTTGGCAGGAACAGAGGAATACGCTGCGAAAGTTGTCAAGACTTTGGCTTCGTATTATGTGAATTACGCAAAGATTCACGATCTTAGTCTGGCGGATTTCCTGATGATGGAAGAGGATGAAGAGCAGGAGATGAATGCCAGCGGTGACATTCAGGCGTATGTTGCGGATTATATCACCGGCAAATTTGACTATTTTGCTCACCGCAACGGTGCTATCGAAGTGTCGATAAAGTCTTCGGCACGCCGCCGTGATGTATATGTTCTGCATACATCCAGCGAATGTGATATAGTTGATTACAATGGTGTCAATCGCCATCTTAATCTCTCCGATCAGGAACTGCTCCTGTATAATGCACTCGATGCATTCTTGGAAGCGAAGATCGACCGTGTAAGTGTATTTGAGCTTAATCTCGGACAGGCCCGCAGTGACCGACCGAAAGGCCGAGGCAGCTGTAACCTGCGAACATTCTTCCGAAATATTACAGCGAACGGAGCGAACCACCTCTTCACATATCAGATCCACTCTGCGAAGTCACTGATCGGTCTTGATAACCGCAAGACTACTTATGATAATATGAACGGCGAGACTATTCTTAAGAAATACATTCTGAAAAATCTCATTAAGAATAGAGAGTATTTCAATAATGTTGTTCAGAAAGATTGGATAATCAGCTCTGTAGATGCCGGAGGCAAGATCTTCGCATCAAAGTTCGCTAAGGCATTCAAGATTCCGCTGCTCGTAGTTGATAAGCGTCGAAATGCTCTGACTAACCTTGTGGAGAGTGTAACAGTCTTGAAACCTGACGATCTGTCTATCGAAGGCAAAGTTGTATTCGTTGTCGATGATATGATCGACTCAGGCGGCTCTATTATCGATGTTTGCCGCAAGTATCGTGAACTTGGTGCAAAAGAAGTTAATGTTGCAGTTGTTTACGGTCTGTTCGCAGATCCGGCTGAGGAGCGGCTGCAGGCTCTCTATAAAGAAGGTGTTATTAACCGAGTTATCGTGACAGACCTTGTTCTGCATGATGAGGACTTCTATAAGCGTAATCCGTATATTGAGATCGCCGACACGACATATCTGACGGCTCGTGTTCTGCAGAGAACCAATATGGGACGCTCATTGGAGAAATACTTCCTGCCGCTTGATGCAGAGGCTTATCTGCGCGATAAGGTAGAGAAAGGTGAGCAGTAAAAATAATCTTTACACACAGCGGCGGCTTCGCCGCCGCTGTGTGCTAACATTATTTGTATTGATTTTCTTATCATTTGTTTCATGTAAGAAACTGCCTGTCGGGACAACCACAACAACGCTTGTTGTGCTGAACAAGCAGTCTGATCTCGTGCCGCATCGCGGACATGCGTCTTATGGAGCCGGCATCGTCAATGCCGACAGGCTGCGTCTTCGTTATCTCAATGATCTGCATTCTAAGACTCTGTGCTATATGGATAAGGGCACAGTGGTGAATATCCTCGGCCGCGATAAAGAGCGTGTCCATATCGATGAGTTTGATGATTATTGGTATAATATAGAGTTCAACCGCATCAAGGGCTGGGTGTTCGGAGCATATCTGGATGTCTATGGCTCTGTCGAGGATGCTCGTGCCGGAGCAGTGCGCTACCTGCGTGATAAACCGGAGGAGCACGCTGTCGAGTCTGTAGATGATGCTATCAACTATAATCTGTTTTTCCTCTCCGGCAGCAGAATGTTCCAAGTTACAGATGTTTCATCAGGGCAGGCTCGCGTTGTGCCTATTGCCAAGATGAGCGGTTACGGTCAGATAGTCAGCTATTACTTTGCCAAAGATGAGACTAAACTGTATTATCTGGCTCGTCCTGCGAAGTCAGATCCGGTCGGCGGCAATGCTTTGTTCAGTGCGGATATTAATACCGGAGAAAGTGTCAGATTGGCCGGCGGCATTCATGTTTTGTCTGTCAATATCGAGCAGAACTCCGCCGTTACGCTGTCTTATGATTATGATAAGGCTGCAAGTCAGGACTATTGGCTGATACGCATATTTGACTTCGGTACTAACAGATTTGTCCGCGATGTAGTTCGGATCGCTAAGCCTGCCGATGGTGAAGTCAGCGAAGATGTGGGCGGAGCATTTGTGCGGACTCAAAGGCGTGAGACAGGAAGTCTCAGTCATCTTGATTGGGATGCCAATAAAGATCTTGTTTACTTCCGTCCGTATGAGGAAAATCAGACTTATATCATCTCCATGCAGAATGGAACATGGACTAAGATGGATTGGGTGAATAACAATCTGTTCGATATAGATTCATCGCGGTATCTATACATTCGATCTGATGATGAGCAGAATGGCAAAAGCATGTATTCGCTGCTGCTTAAAGACCGCATAACAGGTATCGAGAAGACTGTAATCCAGTCACAGTATTATCCGTTTAATTTCGCTCTTTCTCCGCATAAAGGTTATGTTGCCGTTACTATGACTGTCGTTACGGATGATCCGATGGTGTCATATTTCAACTCATCGGTTTATGTTCTCTCTCTTTCGACATATATCCTTACTCCGATCTCGACAGACGGCACATCATATCAGCCGAAGTGGAGTTACAATGATCTGAAACCTGTTTTTACGGAATGATGTTAAGACTGCCGGCAGGGCAGATTTCATCTCATTTCCGTAAAATATCAATAAATTTGCTTTACAAAAAATCAAAATCTACGATAATATAATAGATAATCTGAGATTTATTATCAAATTTTAGTTGACAATAAATTCAAAAAATAGTTAAATAAAAGGTTAAAATATGATAAAACTGACGAAGTTAAATGGCGATACATTCTATCTGAATCCTCACTTAATCGAAAAAATCGAGGAGCGTCCCGATGCTACGATTACTATGGACTCTCAGATACAGTATATAGCTAGAGAGAAAGTCAGTGAAATAATCAGATTAATCACGGAGTACAGGCGTTCGCTTGTGCCGGGAGAGCAGGAGTAATCAATGGATTTAGGATTTATCATAGGAATGCCGCTCGGATTTGTGGCTATTATCGCAGCTATTTTGGTCGGCGGTTTCCCTCTTTCTATATTTATGGATCTTGTATCCGTCATTATTACGGTTGTGGGATCGTTCTGTGCGTTGATGGTCAGTTCTTCTCTGAAAGATGTCCTCAAGATGCCGACTTATTTCGGTATCGCACTTAAAGAGCCTAAGTCGAATATTGGAGAGCTGATTAAACAGCTTGTAGCATTTTCCGAGAAAGCCCGCCGTGAAGGTCTGTTGTCTTTGGAAGATGATGTTGAGAACCTTGATGATGCGTTCTTCAAGCAGGGAGTCAGGATGGTCGTAGACTCTATGGATCCTGAGGTTATCAAGGGTATCATGTATAATGAGCTTAATCAGATGAATGCCCGCCATTCGGTAGGTATTGGTATTATGGACAGATGGAACTCTTTCGCACCTGCATTCGGAATGATCGGAACTCTGTATGGACTTGTCGGAATGTTGAGTTCAATGGGTGATCCTTCATCTATCGGTGCCGGTATGTCTGCCGCCCTCATTACGACATTCTACGGAGCTATCATGTCTAACCTTGTTCTTGCTCCGGTGCGTGATAAGCTCAAACTCCGAGATGCTAATGACACTGCTGAGAAAGAAGTTATATTGGAAGGTATTCTGTCGATTCAGGCAGGTGAGAACCCAAGAACAATAGAAGAGAAACTGTTGGCATTCGTTCCGCCTAAGGACAGAGCGAAGATTAAACAGATGGGCGATTAATAAGACGGAGTAAGTATGGCCGAAAAAAAACAAAAGAAAGAAGAATGTCCGGCACTTGCCGAGTGGCAGACGACATTCAGTGATATGAATCAGCTGCTGCTGACATTCTTCGTCCTATTGATCTCTATGGCTCATTTTGATGTGACGGAAGTTCAGCTCATACTGTCACCGTTCCAGGGCGGTTTCGGCATTCTGCCGGGCGGCAATACTCTTAATCCCGGCAAATTGGCGGATATGGGCAACTCGATGGAGAATCTGCCATCGACAGATAAAGGCAAGGGAATGGCGAAGGCTTATAAGGAAGCTATATCAGTCTTCCAAGCGGAGCTTAAGACTCGCAAGATTGCTCTGACACTCAATGAGCGAGGCATAGTCATAACGCTCTCGACAGACGCTTACTTTCGGAAAGCGAGTGCGGAACTGGACATAGATATGGCCCGGAGTGTGTTGGAGAAAGTCGCGGCACTGATCAATCAGCCGGCATTTGCGGATAAGTCGATAAGAATAGAAGGTCACACTGACAATACTCCGACAGATCCTGACGGACCGTGGGTGACTAACTGGAACTTATCAACTTCCAGAGCATTGAATGTGTTGGATTATTTGGTGGATTTCGGTGCAGATCCGAGGAAACTGTCGGTAGTAGGTTATGGTGAGTACCAGCCTATCTCCAATAACGATACAGAGGAAGAGCGGTCGAAGAACAGGCGTGTGGATATTATCATATTAAGAGAAAAATAAAAAAATGTTGTTGACATTTGGGATAATTTGAAATAAAATCAAAGTGAGGGGATGTTTATGGCAGATGTAGAAAACGCAGAATACGAAGAGAACGAAGGTGCCGAGGAGCAACAGTCAACAAAGAAAGGTTTCTCAGTAAGTCCGTTTTTAGTTAAGATATTAGGCATTATCGCAGCCGCTATCGGTGTAGTTGTGATATGTGTAATAGTAGTCATAGTTATGTTGAAGGTTATGACTCCAACAGGCGGCAGCAATATTCCAAGTCAGGATGTCGGTATCAAGAGTATCAAGAAAGAGCATCATGAGTTCCTAAAGATTGATGAAGCATTCCGACAGCAGCTCATTGACGGCAAGATGATACAAGTCAAGATTGCGTTGGGCTACAAGTCAGGTGATAAGAAGACGCAGCAGGAGCTGAGTCAGATTATACCGGAGATACGAGATATTGTTATCAAGCATCTTGGCCGGCTCAAAGGTGAGTATTTCAACGATGAGAATGCTCTCGATCATCTGGAAGAAGATCTGCTGAAGCAGATTAACCGGGTGTTGAACAGCGGCAAAGTTGAGAAGATATATTTCCAGGAATATACGCTGATGTAATCGTGTGTCGAGGTAAGTAGAAGTAATATAAAGGGTATATAATGACAGAAGTTTTATCCCAAGATGAAATTGACCAGCTGCTTAACGCTCTGACAAGCGGTGAAGTTGATGCTGAGGACATGAGTAAAAATCAGGATCAGCGTAAGATCAAGTTGTATGATTTTAAGCGGCCTGATAAATTCTCAAAAGATCAGATTAGAACTATATCGATGATTCATGAGACATTCGCTCGTCTGACGACGACAGGATTGTCCGCTCAGCTGCGAACGCTCGCTCATGTGCATGTGGCATCGGTAGATCAGCTGACTTATGAAGAGTTTATCCGATCTATCCCGAACCCGACGACGCTGGCAGTTATCGATATGGAACCTCTTAAAGGTAATGCGATTTTGGAGATGGATCCGTCGATCACATTCGCCATTATAGAGAAACTCTTCGGAAGCAAGAGCGATACGATTGCTAAGATTAACCGAGAGTTGACAGAGATCGAGTCGGCGGTTATCGAGGGCATTATCGTGCGAATACTCGGTAATATGCGAGAGGCTTGGTCGAATGTAATAGATCTTCGTCCGCGTCTCGGACGAATCGAGGTTAATCCTCAGTTTGCTCAGATAGTGCCTCCGACAGATATGGTTGTCCTCATTACTTTGGAGACGAAGATTGGTGATCAGGAAGGTATGACTAACTTCTGTATCCCGTATATAACGATAGAGCCTGTCATCAGCAAGCTGTCAGGTCAGTATTGGTACTCTAATGTCCGCAAAGGCACATCTATGGAGTATCTGTCTGTTATCAAAGAGCGATTAGACTCGGTTATCGTAGATATGATCGTTGAGATAGGCAATATTGATATTAAGATCAAAGATGTAATGTCATTGCATCAGAATGACTGTATCAAGTTGAATACCAAGTTAAATGATAATTTTAAAATAAAAATCGGTGATAAAACAAAATTTGAATGCCGCCCCGGTCGAGTGGGGAACAGTATGGCT
>JAFYAI010000007.1 GCA_017540815.1 Spirochaetales bacterium | reverse complement strand
GTTGCCAACCACATCATTCCATTAATCGATTTGTTTATTGATCACTCCTGAAAAAAAATAGTATTACTTTCCTAATGCTTATTAGGAAGATTCATTTATATTGTTCTGTCAAGAACAATATAAATGTGGTATACCACATTTATATTGTTCTGTCAAGAACAATATAAATGTGGTATACCACATTTTTTTTCAGGATTTTTTGTCAATACACCACAGCAATCTTCTCTTTCGGCATTCTGCCGGTCATAATGCCATTCTTAACTGTGAATTTAATCTTATTGGCACGATCTGTATACTTACCGTCAGGCAGATCGATTTGAGTATTTACTGTTTGTGCTTTTTTCTTATTGAGATTGATGATCACGGCTCCTTTACCGCCGCGTTTAATGATCGTTAATGACGCATCCTCGCCATTCTCAAGAGTCTCAGGCTCGCCAATCATCGCACGGCGGAAGAGATTGACCTCTCGAACTTCAGGCGACTTATACTCGTCATTGCCGGCATCGCCAATCTTCGACACGCCGGGGAACTGCGTCGCTTCCGCACCTTTCGGTCGATTGAAGAAAAGCGGAGTGCCGCCGTCTCTTGCACAGATGAATGCCCACCCTGCCCGCAGCTCAAAGTTCGTCAGTTTGGCAGACTCGCCTGCATTGGCATAAGTATCATGAGACTCCACCCAAGTGACAATCTTGTCCTTGCCGCCTTTGTGCTTCCAGTCGGTAAGATCGGCATACAACTTGCGGGACTTCAGTCCGCCGCGGACAAGCGTTCCGTAAATGCTGGCAACCGTCGGGAAATACTCACTGTAATCCGCTTCTCTTGATTTACCGCCCTGCAGCACTTCTCCGTAGATGAAAAGATTTTCCGCATTCTTGACATTCTCACCTCGGATCGCTTTGCGTCCCGTAAATATCGGCCAGAAATCATTCTCTGGCGACTTAGGATCAAGCGGATCATCAGGCAATGCAATGTGTTTCGCCGTATCATAGCGAAATCCAGACGCACCGCAGTCAATGCAGTCATTGATATAACGCATAAAATACGCCTGAAAATCAGGATTTTCCGTATTGACATCAGGCAGACCGCCCATATCATAAGATGTACACTGCAGTCTGTCGCTGAAGTTAGTCATCTTATGAGATTCTCCGGCATGATAAAGATTCTCCATTCCGCCGACGGCATCTATCAAGTCCTGACTAACGGATTTTTTTCTCGGAGTCGTATGATTTGGCAGCACATCGACAATCACCCCAATACCGAGACTCTTCGCCTTCTTGCACATACTTATAAACTCGTCACGAGTTCCAAGCTGATAGTTGCCAATCTTCCAATCGGTCGGCTGATAATGATAATACCACTTGCCTGTATTGCGGCTCATCAGGTCAAGTCCGCCCTTCTCACCTTCCAGACATTCGTTTATCGGCGACACCTGCAGTGCCGTGTATCCGGCTGCCGCAATATCATCAAGGTTAGACTCGACAGTCTTGAATGACCAGCACCAGCAGTGCAAAATTGCTCCGTTTTTTATATCATCTCTGCTCTGTGCATTGACACTTATCGCCAAGATGAACATCATAAGACAACATAATATTTTTTTCATCAAAACTCCTTTTATTTCTCTTATTTATATTCTGACATTCATTGCCACACGGATTCGGAACTGCTGCACAATTCCAGATTTTCATCACCTGATGACTCTGCCATCCTTGGTTTATGGATCATCGTCGGCTTATCCGTCCTGGGCCGACGATGAACCCGCCGTCCGTGGTCTATGGAACTTCGCCGACTATTGCATCCTGCGTCGGCGAAGAACCCGCCGTCCGTGGCGGGTCCCATATTCTCAGATCTTCTGCAATCACACTCAAATCAGTTTCCTCAAGAGAAACCGAATCAATCGAAATAATATGTGAATTCTTAGAAAATGACAATTCATGTCCTTCCTCATTGGAATGATACCACCCGTGCACATCGTTGACTTCTATAGGATGATTATCATCGTTGACAAGCGAAGCCGAGTGATCTTTCATAAACAGCCGATGGACATGTTCCGCATTATAATCATAATCCAAATCAAAAAAAGACACACTCTGCATCTCATCGTCCTGCATGAAATACCCGCACGCTTCCCAGTGTCCAACGATCGCCACTGACCAATCTACATACCCGCGATCATCGGCATACGAGTCATCGGTCTGTTTCAGACTAAAGTGCATCAGATCCCGCTCTACATCGTCATTGACATTTGGCAGAACAAGCAGATTACGGCGAACTTCCGGGAAGATGAGCAGATTGCTGTCATTATCGAGATTATTAATGAATGATATTATCTGATCAGCATCAAAATCAGACGAAACCATCACAACCCCAATGCTCCGGCTCTGATCAGTACCGATCAATGACATCGTATCATTCGTCATATCGATAATGCAGGATATTTCGCCATTGGGGATAGCGAATTTCACAGGCAACATATTTATCTCATCTCGGATACTGCCAGGATCGCCGACAGCAATCTGAATCAGAATGTCATTATTCAGCAGATTGTCATGGTACAGTGCCGATGTGTAACAATGATAAGCCTGTCCTTCTGCCAACAAAAGATCCGCCAAACATACAGCACCGGAAGTCCGCTCATGTTTACGATAATTATCCAGATCATAGATATGGAGTTCTTTCAGCGAAAAGTCATAATTAATCGGGAACTGACGAAGATTATCATGAACGAACGGAGAAAATGTAGTCGGTATGTCGGTAAGGCCTTTGCGAAGCGTCACATCTTCACTATCCACCACCTCATTATATCTGTCCAATTTGGGCTTGATCTCGTTGTAGTCGGTGATCTCCGTATCGGCTATGCCCATTTCTTCAAGCTGCCGGATAAGTTCTTTCGCATCGTCTTCATTCTCATAAGCACCGGCATGCAGGTCGAATGAGAACAGCTGCTGATCATCGTAAGTTTTCAAGATATACGCATCAATGTCTTTGTCTCTCAGACGATTGCGGTCATTCTGAGCCGCAGTCTCTTCTTTATAAGACCGCACCTTGACAGAATACGGCGTTTCATCAGTCAGCGGAGTTTCATTCTCATTATTTTTCTGAAGAATAATCGGCAGTGTCGTAGTTGTGGTCGTTGTTGTCGTTGTAGTCGTAGTAGTAGTTGTTGTGGTGGTGGTAGTTGTTGTGGTACTCGTTGTCGTAGTCGTCGCTGGAATGGGCACAACCGTCGTTGTGGTCGTGGTACTCGTTGTCGTAGTCGTCGCTGGAATGGGAGCAACTGTCGTCGTGGTCGTGGTCGTACTCGTCGTCGTAGTCGTCGCTGGAATGGGAGCAACCGTCGTCGTGGTCGTGGTACTCACTGTCGGAGCGGCATTCTTCTCAGGAGAGTTATCACTCGGAGTGACCCATATATCCCGGATATTGTATTCTGCGGCGAACGGCATCTTGGCAATCTCATCGCAGCGGCGAAACGCATCACGAGCCTTATCAAATCTCTCGGCAAGCACAACGCGATACATCGTAGTTCCGTTCACATCTGCCGTGTCTATCGCCGCTGTAATACCGTGTCCGGCAAGAGTCTTGACGAAGTTCTCGGCATTGCTCTGCACTTTGAACGAGCCGAGACAGATATACAGAGACTTTGCAGATACTGACATCACTATACAAAATGATACAATCAGGCATAAAACAATCTTCAATCGTTTCATTTTCGAGTTTCTTCCTTAATAATATAAGTTATGCAGCAATATTAACACTCCATATCTTAATACAAAATTCAACATATTGCAAGAATATTTTCCGACAAACAAAAATCTTGCAATAAATCCGAAAAAAAATTATAATATCAATATGAACCATTCTGAAACCGGCACAATTGTGCCACAAAAATATATCAAACTGACCGAAGAATGTCTAATCTCGTGCGTCAATGACATTCGGTATGACCGTGACTACAGCAAGGTGTTCTTCGAGACTTACTCGCAGCTCACATTCCGCGAAATGCTGCATTATCTGGAGATCCCAGCCAAGTATCATGATGAATTACGCACAATTGTGACATGTCCGCAGTGCGGTGCTCCCATAGGTCTCGATGATTATGTGATCGCTGACCTGTCCGAAATGGAGCACATTCTATACAAGCGAAAGTTCGGATACATCTCCCGACAGACTAAGAATGAGATTGACCGGTTCTATACATTCTTATCGAAATATCCGTATCTCGGAGCAGAACACGAGACCGGGCGGAAGATCTCTGCGGCGATCGCACATTATGACAAACTCATTTCTCTTGAGAATGTGATACTGTATCGGGCGAGGAACATTTCTTCGGATAAGCAGTTTGCTCAATCAGATATGACCGCCCCCAATCCGATGAAACACACGATCTACGAAGGCCGATACAACCACTTCGGGCAATCGCATCTGTATATGAGCTATTCCGAAGAGACGGCTCAGTTGGAGAGCTGCAAGTCTGTCAATGCAGTATGCTGGATCCAACAGATCCGCATTAATCGGCTGGAGCGGGTGCTGGATCTCAATCGGCTGCCGTCTGATTCTTCGCAGAATGAGTCGGAGCTGCTCATCGAAGGTCTGCTGATCAACCGCACTCTGACCAAGAAAGCTCAGAAAAACCGATCGTGGAAGCCTCAGTATTTCGTAACGCGATTTATCGCCGATCTGTGCAAGATGAACAGCATATCCGCGATCATATATCCCAGCTCTCAGTCAGCCGACTCAAATATCGTCATATTCGAACCTGACAAACTCGACTGCACATTCGTCGGTCAGCCGTATCTGTACAGCGTCAATGCGGTTGACAAGCGAATGGAGTTTGGGAGTAATTCATAATTCACAATGCAGACCGTGTAAAACTTGTATTAATGTCACCTCGACCGCAGCGGAGAGGTCTATAAACAGGAGATTTCTCCGTTTCGCTACGCTTCAGTCGAAATGACAATGCTTTTTGCACAGTCTGAATGCACAACGCCATTAAGTTTATTTTTCAATATAATAATTCAAATATCGCTTGATTTATCTGCTGTTTTTCTGTATAATAGAGCATATTTTATTCACGAGGTAAATAATGGAAAATATCGTAATCATCGGAAGCGGTATGGCAGGCGGCAAGTTAGCCGAGGCTCTATGCCGAACGCACAATGTTACTGTCATCGGAGAAGAGCCTTGCGGCAACTACGACAGGATACATCTCGCCGACAGACTGAAAGGCGAAGAGACCGACAAGTTCTGGATCAACTCTGAGGAGTGGTATAAGGACAACGGAGTCACTGCTTATCTCGGCGAAGCTGTCACCGGTATAGATCTGACATCTAAGAATGTGACGACAGCCAAGCGAACCGTTAGTTACGACAAACTTGTTTTTGCGACAGGATCTAATCCTCTTATCCCACCGATACAAGGCTCAGATCAGGATGGCGTATTCTGTATGAGGACGATCGCTGACGCAGACAATATCCGATCATATACCGATAACAAGAATAATGTGCTTGTTATAGATGGCGGAGTCCTCGGTCTGGAGCTGGCGTGGGCTCTGCACGAGATGGGCAAGACTGTCACCGTGGCTCATCTTATGAGCAGCCTGATGGAGACTCAGCTGAACAGTGAGGCGGCAGGTTATCTGCAGAGCCTTATGACTGACGCAGGACTGAACTTCAAAATGCAGGCAGCAGCCCAAAGTATCACGAGAACCGATGACGGCCTCAATGTCAAGTTTGCCGACGGCAGCGATATTCTTACAGATGCTGTTATCATCAACTGCGGCATACGCCCGCGTGTAGATCTTGCTAAGAACTGCGGTCTGAATGTCGGACGCGGTATAGTGGTCGATGAGCATCTCCGAACAAGTGATCCTAATGTTTACGCTGTCGGAGAATGTATCGAGTTTAATGGCAGGACTTTTGGCATACTCGCTCCGATATATGAGCAGATTAGAACGCTTACAGCCATTCTAAATGGTGAAACAGCGGTCTATGACAACTCCAAACTTTCGTATATCAAACTCAAAACCAAGATCTCAGCCGCTGCAATGGGAGCACTTGAAGCAGAAGAAGGCGACGAGGAAGTCTCATATACAAACCCAATCACCAAGATATACAAGAAACTTATTATAAAGGATAATATCCTCAAAGGAGCTCACCTCGTCGGTGAAAATCTCAATATCGAAGCGATCGCCACTTACTACACTGCGAAGCTGCCGCTGCCAAATCGTATCGAGCAGCTGCTCTTCCCAGGTGTGCATAAAGAAGGTCAGGCAGCGATGTCTGTCTATTGGCCGGGCAACGTGACAGTCTGCGACTGTAACGGCATTACATCGGCAGCTATCAGAGATGCAATCCGACAAGTCGGTTATGATACTGACAAAGTTATCGCATTGACAAAAGCCGCATCAAGCTGCGGCACATGCCGCTCCCGCGTTGAGAGTATCGTCGATAACTCTTACGATGCTATCGTCATCGGATCGGGCTTGGGAGGACTGTCCGCTGCAGCGAAGTTATCCAAAGGCGGCAAGAAAGTCCTCGTCGTTGAACGCCACGATAAAGCCGGCGGATATGCAACGGCATTTACAAGAGACGGATTCAAGTTTGATGTGTCTCTGCACAATATCGGACCTATGCTCTGCACGACTAAGGCAGTCTTTGAAGATCTCGGACTGTCCGATAAACTGACATACATCCCATACGATACATTCCAGGATATAATATTCCCGGATCATAAGTTTACGATACCGTCAGGTGAGAATGGCTTTGCCGATAAACTGAAAGAACTGTTCCCGGCAGAGGCTGACAATATACAGGCGATGTATGATGAGATTCATGACATTCGCAAGGGCTACGAAGAGTTTGAGCAGCTGGCACTGACTGGCGATCCGAAACAGATGAACAATCCGATGATGGCTCTGAAATATCCCCAGTTTGTAGAACTTGCCGATAAGACATTCACGGAATTCACTGACAGATATATAAAAGATGAGAAACTCAAAGGTCTCATCGGCAACTTCTGGTGGTACGGCGGATTGCCTCCTGACAGGATTGCCTCATTGATATACATCGTTACGCATGTATTCTACTTTGAGAAAGCAGGCGGCTATATCCAAGGCTCCGCTCAGGAACTGTCCAATGCTTTAGTCGATATTATCACCAATGCCGGAGGCAAAGTTATCCTGAATACAGAAGTCAAGAAGATCCTCATCAGTGATAACAAGGTTGACGGCATTCTCTGTGACGATGGTCAGATGTATTATGCAGATCTTGTGCTGTCCAACTCCAATGCAGTCGATACATTCCTCAATATGTGCGATGAGTCGTGCATCAAGAAGCGTATCCGCCGCAAAGTCTCCGAACTGGAGTACTCACTGTCAGCTATCCAGCTGTATCTCGGACTCGACTGCGATCCGGCAGAACTCGGCATGACACAGCACAGTTTCGCTGTATTCTCGGACTATGATCATGAGAAGAACTATCAGTATATTCTCGACGGCGAATATGACAAGACATTCTACAGCGTGTCGAATTATACCAAGATTGATCCGGAGACTACTCCTGCCGGCAAAGGCGTAATTACGATCATCAGCCTCGACCACATCAAGAATTGGGAGTCGCTGTCCGACTATGAATATAAAAAGAAGAAAGATCGTGTTATCGAAGCATTTATCGCTAAGGTTGAGAAGCAGCTGCCGGACATCCGCAAACATATCATAGTTAAAGAACTCGGCACACCGAAGACTATGCGGCGATACACCGGCAATATTAACGGATCTATATACGGACCGAGCCACATC
>JAFYAI010000006.1 GCA_017540815.1 Spirochaetales bacterium | reverse complement strand
CGAACTGATCTACAAGCTCCTGTGCCTCTTCCTCAGTGATGAGCTTATTCCTCATATCACGCTGTATATATATATCCAAGAATGTGCTTGTTCGTCCGAGTGACATCGCTGCACCATCCTGTTCCTTGATCGCACCAAGATAAGCAAAATATGTCCATTGGAATGCTTCCTTTGCATTGCCGGCAGGTCGGCTAATATCGAATCCATAGCTGCTCGCCATAACTTTGAGCTCTTCGAGAGACGAGATCTGCATCTCTATCTCTTCCCGCTGTCGTATAATATCCTCAGTCATCATCTCGACTTCAAGCAGTTCTTTCTGAGTTCGCTTATCCTCAATAAGCCTGTCCACACCGTAGAGAGCCACACGGCGATAGTCACCGATAATACGCCCTCGTCCGTAAGCATCCGGCAAACCTGTCAGAATGGCAGCATGTCTTGCCCGGCGAATCTCAGGTGTATATGCCGAGAATACTCCATCATTGTGAGTCTTGCGGTATAATGAGAAGATCATCTCTGTAACAGGATCAAGTGAATATCCGTAAGCAGCCAACGCAGTTTTGACCATCTTGAGTCCGCCGCGTGGATAGATACCTCGCTTAAACGGCTTATCAGTCTGAATACCGACAATCACCTCAAGGTCGCGGTCAATATAACCTGCACTGTGCGAAGTAATCGAATTTGGAACAGTAGTCTCTACATCCAAGACTCCGCCTTTTGCACGCTCCTCTTTGGTCAGTTCCATTATCTTATCCCAAAGTTTCAGCGTTCTGTCAGTCGGTCCGGCTAAGAATGAGTCATCTCCCTCGTATTCAAGGAAGTTCTTCCATATAAAATCACGAACATCTATCTTATGCTCCCAATGTCCCGGTCGAAATCCTTTCCACTGCTCTATATCATTCATAATTACCTCCTATATCACATTATAATTGTAACACTTTTTTCTAAAAAGTCAATAAAAAATTTGAAAATTTTAATATTTTTTAGAATTATTTTAATTTTTTTTAATTATTTCAACATTGGATAAACATTCAGTGTTATGGAAAATTCCGGTTTATCATCAGGTGCACCTGCGATCTTGATCTCTTCATTATAGATACGGCTTACGAGCTGCTTATAATCATCTTGAGTAAACTTAGTCATTGTCCATGACTCCATAGGCAATCTGAGGAAATTCATATCAGGATCATCTCCGCTTACCATACCGAGAGTATCGGCTTTACCGCCGAATTCGTCAAATCTGTCCTCTCGTATAATATCAAGGATATATCCGACAGATCGTCCTATGTTTTTTACAGCGGATGTGAGACAGAGATTAGCTCCGTAAGTATTGATGACAGAACTCTGATCTATATCCACTCCGATAACCCGGCCATTGTATTCCGCAGCAGCAGCAGCACCTGATGTCCATATCCCTCCGCCGCACGGGAACAATACCTGCACACCATCAGTGAACCATTGCTTCATAGACTCTGTGATACTCCCGCTTGCAGAGAATGACTTGGAATACGCATACTCAACAATAACTTTATCTGCTATATTCATCTCACGAGCAGCAAAGTCTATCCCCTGCACATATCCGAGTCCATAGCGAATAACAGCCGGAACAGGCCTGCCGCCGAGGAATCCCAGATGAGTATAACCTTCCCGTATAGCGGCGTATCCTGCCATGAAACCGGCATAATGTTCATAAAACGAACAGCAGTAAACATTCTTAGGGATCTTGTAGCCTATCATACCGAGACTTTCTGCCATATTATACATATCCGCGTCATTAATATCAATGCCGATAAACTTAACATTAGGATACTTCAATGCGAACTGTAAAATAGAACGGATAAAAGCATATCCCATCAATATAAACACATTGCATCCGTCAGCAGATGCCTGTGAGAATGTCTCACCTATGGCAGAATTCTGCGAGGACGGCGTTACATAATTTCTGCATTTAGCATTATATTTCGCAGCAAATTCTGAAGCTTCTTCATAAGCCTCCTGATTAAACGATTTATCATTGACATCACTAGTAGTAATAACCGCTATACTGATCTGCTGAGAATCGTTATTGGACTTTTTACAAGACACAGCCATTATCATCAGCGATATTAACAAAAAAGAAATCCAGATTTTCCGCATAAAGACTCCAATATCACGAAATTTTATTGATTTACTGCTATTTTACCACATTTTCACATCGATTGTCTATAAAAAAATTTAAATTACGAAATATAAAAAAAATTATCATATTGTCGAAAAAAATAGTATGACAAAATATGATTCTGAATCATTTACATATATATGCGGCAAATGCCACGGCGAGATCCACAAAGAAGACGAAGTCTGCCCTCACTGCGGAGTCAAACTCGGCAAGATCAAGTGTCCATACTGCGGATTCACGGGAGACGCTAACGCCTTTAAGAATGACCGCTGCCCGAAATGCGGAAGGCACAATATCCTGTCTGTTCCGACAGATACAAATATTAATAAACCGCACTATTACCGATCTTCGAGGCACAATGCTGTTCCGCAGACTCGCCCCACTCCGCACCACAGCTATAAGACAGGCTGTATCATAATGAGCATAGCATTTGTAATAAGTGTGATTGTATTTTTGAAATACTTCAATATAATGTAAAAAAATCAGCAGGATTTTGCTTCGCAAAATCCTGCTGATTTTTTTCTGTCTTACCCTTTCAAATTCACATCAAATTTTCTGATAACAGCAGTCATGCACTCATGATAATCTCCGTCTTTGTACCACTTGGCATTGATAAGGTCACTTAATCCCTGACTGCTCATAGGCTGGCGATTGACGATCTGGCATTCCATCGAAATAAGTGCGTCTCTCAAAGTCGGGACATTCACTATACTCGGAGAGTTTTTTTTCAATCCTGTCTCGGCAAATTTATCCGCATACCTGCCTGACTTGCTGCCGCATATACGCAGAGCATCTTCATATCCGCGAGGCATAGCATTCAGTGTGAATTGAGGATTTTGCTGCAGCAGTTCGTAAGAAAACCGCGACTTGCGAACCATCACAGTCACAACCGGCTCGCCCCACGCCACTCCGAAAGTCATCCATCCAAGCGTAATGAGATTCTCTCGCCCCTGACCGTTGCCGCATACCATCAGAACTCCGGGAGCCGGCAGTCGATTGGTAAAGATGTTGATATTATTCCATAATAGCTGCTGAATGTGTTGATCCATTATTAGACTCCTTCTAATTATAATATCGACCATATAGTCATATAACATAAAAAAACAGTCACGCGGATTTGCAAATTCCTACGGAATTTGCGATTAGAACAAAACAAAAAGCCGTGATTTACGTAGTAAATCACAAATCCGTGTGATAACAATAATTTTTTTTGCGGCGACAAATTTTTAAGTAAAAAACTATCGAAAAACATTGACAAACTATGTAAAATATTGTATAATACCAACATCTTTTAGATAAGAGATGAGCTGCTAGCTCAGTCGGTAGAGCAACGCCCTTTTAAGGCGTGGGTCGACGGTTCGAATCCGTCGCAGCTCAAAAATGTCACATTCGTCTATTGGTTAGGACATCGGGTTTTCATCCCGACAAGAGCGGTTCGATTCCGCTATGTGATAAGGATTAACGGTTAGTGTATGGAAGTTAGGAGTGTGATGTAGTGACTACGGAGCCTCCTTTTTTCTTTATTAGTTAGGATGAATAAAAGGGACATTGGCAAACTGGGCGAGAATATCGCTGTCAAATTCTTTGAAGATCACAATATAGAGATTATCGATAAAAATTATTTCACTAAATTCGGTGAAATTGACCTAATCGGAATTGAAAATAAGACGATAATTTTTATTGAAGTGAAGTTAAGATATTCCAATAGTTTCGGTGTGCCTTACGAAGCGGTAACGGAATTGAAACTTGACAGACTTCGCAAATCTGCGCTCTGCTATTTGGCAGATAAGGAAATCAGCGATACGGACTGCAGGTTTGACATCGTAAGTTTGCTGTATTCTCCGACAGACGGATCGTTTAAAGTCGATTGGCTGAAGGATTGGGTATTCTTTGATGAGTAAGTCATTCACTTCACGGGAACTAATGAATAAAACATTCTTAACAAAGGAACCAATGATGGTAAAGAAAGCACGACCAAGAAATCCAAAGCGGATTAAAGACTTAAAGGATAAGATTAACGACGAGATGTATCTAAACAAAGCAATAGGACGCATCGCACTGTTATTATCCGAGGAGATATTAGGCCAGTGAGCAAGCAGAGGAACAGACACAGACGGAACAAGCAGAGACCGGATAATCCTGAGCAGAACGGAGTCAGCACAGGAAACGATGGCGAGAATGACAACCATCGAGCGAAGTCTGTAGTCACGACAAATGTTACCAAGAAAAATCAAAATAACGATAAACAGCGGCAAAACAACGACGGACAGAACAGACGCAATGACAATAATCAGAATCGTCAGTCCGAAGGCGGCAGCAGACGCAGTCGCAAACGCCGCAATCGTCGGAAGAAGAATAAAAACAGCAAACTGCGAAATGTTCGGCAGGAAGATCTGTTCCAGCTGAAAGACCCAAAGCGGGCAAGGAAGCTGCAGAACAAGAAAAAACGGCCGCGAAACTTCGTGCCATACACTGTTATCAAAGCCGAATCGACAGTCTGCCCTATCTGCGAAAAGAAAATCGAAAATATGGCAGATACGATCACTGACAGACGAACAGGTCAGCCGGCACACTTCGTGTGTGTGCATGATTCACTGATGAAAACATTGTCTCTCAGAGACAACCAGCGGCTATCATATATGGGCAGCGGAACTTTCGCAGTGATAGAAGATGTCAATGAAGAAGGGAAAACGAAATTCAAAATCAAAGAAAAATTTGAATATGTGAAATAAAAAAGGTTCGCTTTGCGAACCTTTTTTATTTATTCGATTTGAAACATTTTCTTCAACAACTGATCATTCTTACGCCAGTTTGGATTGACTTTCACATTGAGGAACAGATTGACAGGACGCTCGAATATATCAGCTAATTCTTCACGAGACTGCATACCGATCTTCTTAATCTTAGAGCCGCCTTTGCCGACGAGTATTCCTTTCTGACTCTCCGTCTCTGTAAATACAGTCGCAGACGCAGTAATCTTCGCATCCGTCACATTCAGTTTATCCACTTCGATATAAGTGCTGTGCGGTACCTCGTCTCCTGTATTGCGAAATATCTTCTCACGCACAACTTCGGAAATCCGAAACGGTATAGTCTGATCTGTCACATAGTCATCAGGATAATACATCGGTCCTTCGGGAAGATGCCCGGTGATAAGTTTCACAAGGTCTTTCATATTTTTGCCGTGCTTCGACGAAACAGCGATATACGGCACAGAACTTTCGCCATTATTAAGCCGCGTCAAGACCTCTCTCATAATACCGGTATCATTCTCAGCTGCATCAGACTTATTAAATACGACTATAACATTATGCTTAGACTCGGCGAGACTGTCGATAATCGTCTGCTCCTCAGCACCAAACTTTCGTGTAAGATCCACGACATACAGAACAAGATCTGCCTCGTCTATATTGCGGACAGCAAGATTGCTTAAACCGCGGTTAAGATTAGAGTTGAAGTTATGCACACCCGGAGTGTCGATGAATACTATCTGAGTTTCATCATTTGTATAGATGCCACGCACCAAGAACCGCGTTGTCTGCGGATGAGCCGAGACAATAGAAACTTTGTAACCGCAGATATAATTAATCAGCGTTGACTTACCTGCCGATGGTCTGCCGATAAGAGAAACAAAACCGCTTTTAAACTCAGCCAAAAACAGCTCCTTATCAAACTAAAAAAATGAACTGTCTGCAAGACAGTTCGTTTTTTTTAGTTTTTTAGTTTATTTATCCAACAGGATCCGAACCATTCTGCGAATAGGCTCTGCAGCACCCCACAGCAGCTGATCGCCGACTGTAAACATCGTTACATATTCCGGTCCCATCCTCATCTTGTGGATACGACCTACAGGTATCTTCAATGTGCCGGAAACAGCAGCCGGTGACAGATATTTCAGAGTATCTTCCTTATTATTAGGCACGAGCTGAACCCACTCATTATACTCTCTGATCATGCCTTCGATCTCATCAACAGGCACATCCTTCGTCATCTTAATAGTCAGAGCCTGACTGTGGCTTCGCATAGCACCTATTCTGACACACAGACCATCGATTGGGATAGGCTTGTCATTGCCGAGTATCTTGTTAGTCTCAGCGAAGCCCTTCCACTCCTCACGAGTCTGTCCGCCATCTACCGGCACATCAATCCACGGAATGAGACTGCCTGCAAGAGGTGCACCGAAGTTGGCAGTCGGATAATCACTGCCTGCGATAGTAGCCTGTACTTTGCGGTCGAGTTCAAGAATGGCACTAGCCGGATTAGTTGCCAACTCAGGAGCGGCATTCCACACTGCCCCCATCTGACAAACAAGCTCTCTCATATTCTTAGCACCTGCACCACTGGCAGCCTGATAAGTCATGCTTGTCATCCATTCTATCAAGCCTTTCTGGAACAGCACACCGATACCCATCAGCATCAGGCTGACAGTACAGTTACCGCCGATATAATCCTTAATGCCGTTTTTCAGACCGTTTTTGATCACATCCATATTAACAGGATCGAGAACGATAATGGAATCTTTCTCCATTCTTCGGGTCGAGGCAGCGTCTATCCAATAGCCCTTCCAACCTGCCTGTCGCAGCTGCGGATATATCTCCTTAGTGAAGTCTCCACCCTGACACGATACGATCGCATCCATTGCGGACAAAGCTTTTATATCTTTAGCATTTTCGAGAACAGTCGCACCATTACCTACATCAGGACCGGCACCGCCAGCTTGTGATGTCGAGAAAAATGTCGGCTCGAAATACTTAAAATCACCCTCTTTCAACATTCTGTCCATCAAGACAGAACCAACCATACCGCGATAACCGCAAAAACCTATCTTCATGATACGCTCCGTTACATACTTGAGTATGTTAAATAAAATATTGACAGATTATATCATTTTGAACAATTAAAGTCAAATAAAATATAAAGGATAAAAAAATCATCAGATGATGACTATCCGCTGATATTCCGCCGCTGAAGTTCAGTTTTTTTTCATCATCTGATGATTTTTTTTACTCTGCAAATCTTCGCAGGACATCCTTCGCAGCATCTCTAAGATCATCTCTCATAAGAGCATAGCGAATAATGCCTTCCAGATAACCGATCTTATCGCCTACATCGACACGCTGACCTTCATACTGACAGGCAAACATCTTACCGGCGGAAGCAAGAGCATTGATTGAGTTAATGTGATAGAACTCTTTCGTTGTGCCATCTGTCTGCCATTGCTTGTAATCTTCTTCAAGTAAGTCAAACAATTCTGCGGTGAAGAGGTAGCGTCCGACAGAGATAAGATGACTCGGCTCAGTTCCGGCTTTTGGCTTCTCGACAATCTTATTCACCTGCTTTAAACCACTATGCTCATGCACACCGACAACGCCGTAGCGGGACACATCACCATCGACATGCTCAACAGCAAGTACGCTGCCGCCTGTCTGACGATGGACTGCCACAAGCTGCGACGCAAGCGGTTTATCGCCGAATACAAGATCATCGGGATAAGCCACAACGAAAGCATCATTGCCAACGAAACTTCGGCAGTTCATAATAGCATGCCCTGTTCCGAGCATCCTCTTCTGCCGCATAAAGAATATATTAGCCTGCGGCTCTTCTATCCGCCCCAACTTCTTCTCGTCATGCTCGGCTGAGAATACAGACTCCAGCTCGACCTCGCGGTCGAAATAATCCTCCAAGCACTTCTTGCGTCGGCTGCTCACGATGAGTATATCATTAATACCTGCGTCGATAAACTCCTTAACGATGAAGTCGATAGCCGGTGTATCGATCAGAGGGAACATTTCCTTCGGAACAGTCTTCGTTCCGGGCAAAAACCGCGTCCCATATCCTGCTGCTATTAT
>JAFYAI010000028.1 GCA_017540815.1 Spirochaetales bacterium | reverse complement strand
GCTCAAGCTCAAGCTCAAGCAGCTCTTCATCATCAAGCAGCAGCTCAAGCTCAAGCTCAAGCAGCTCTTCATCATCAAGCAGCAGCTCAAGCTCAAGCTCAAGCAGCTCTTCATCATCAAGCAGCAGCTCAAGCTCAAGCTCAAGCTCAAGCAGCTCTTCTGAACCCTAAGATTATTTATGGGTGTTGAAAATTGCTAAGTAAGCAATATACACAAAAAATGGGAACGAAAGTTCCCATTTTTTGTGAATTCGTGGATTTAAACAGAAGGAATAGAGAAAAACATTGTTGCAGTGTTTTTCTCTATTCTTTTTGAATAAAACAAACCAAAACAAAATTATATAGGAGGTAATATGAAAAAAATTATTTTGTTTTGCTTATCTGCGTGTTTGTTGGGCATGCTAATATTAGGGTGTCCAAATGACACAAATACTGTCGATACACAGCCTGTGGATAGCAGAGTCACATATACGGTTAATTTTGACTCAAATGGTGGACAAGGGTCCATGCCGGCAATAACATTCAAACAAGGTGATGATAAGTCTTTACCTGAGAATACATTCACATGGGCAAATAATGAATATATATTTGTTTCATGGAGTGATAAAGCTGACGGAACAGGTAATAAATTTTTTGATACAGCTAAAGTATCTGAATTAGTTTTTGGAGAAGGCACTTCAGTTACTCTGTACGCACAGTGGATTAAATTGGTTCATTATACAATTAAGTTTGATGCCAATAATGGTGAAGGAACTATTCCTGATATTACAATAGAGTCAAATCCTGTGATTACAATTCCTAAGTGTACATTTAATTATGAAGGATATGTCTTTACCGGATGGAATACAAAGGCAGACGGTAAAGGAACGGAATATGATGAAGATGTATCCGTTTACAATCTGACAGAAGAAGAAAATGCTACTGTTACTTTATATGCACAATGGAGAATAATTACATATTCTGTTATATTCGATAGAAACGGCGGATATGTATTATCTTTCACAAAAAAGATGTCAGATTTGAAATACACTGATGTAAAGACATTGACAAAATGTGGGTATACTAAAGAGGGATATATATTTGATAAATGGAATACAAAAATTGACGGCTCAGGTACAGAATATACAGATGAACAAGAAATAACTAAACTGACGACAAATGATCAGGAAGAAATTAAACTGTATGCTCAGTGGCGACCGATTAGTTATACTATTAAATTCATGCCGAATGGAGCAGATGGCGATGGCATTACGCAGAATTTGCTTTATGATACAGAAAGTTCTTTGACCCTGAATAGTTTTACTGCACCAGCAGGCAAGGCATTTGCATATTGGTCGGATAACAGCACAGATGACAATACTAATGACAAAGGGAATGCTTATATTGATGGGCAAACTGTATTTAACTTAACCGTTACAGATGGTGATGTTATCACACTGTATGCACATTGGCTGAACGAAGGTGAATATGCGATATTATACTATGATCCGCAGAGAGTCAATAACGCTAATCCTGTAACATATACAGCAGAGAACAACATTATGTTGAATGATTTAACAACAGACGGTTATTCTTTCCTCGGTTGGTATGATTCTGATGGTGAGATCTTTGAGTCTAACAAGATTCTTGATTGGATAGCAGGAAGCAAAACGGGAACTGTTCAGTTATGGGCAAAGTGGGCAACAGGAAATGTTGTTGCTAAACCGGGAGACATCGAACAGCTTCCAGATATAATATTTGTTCTTCGCCAGGCTCGTCAACAGATTAATCCTAAAGAAAATGAAGTTGTTTTCTTCTATATGCGAGACGATGGCCAATATAGTGATTGGGCGATGTGGTTCTGGGCAACTGGCAGTGATGGTGCTAACAACTGGGATGCTATATCTGCTCATGGTTTTGATACAGTTACAATAGATGATCATGTAATCGGCTATATGAAGTTTAACTCCGAAGGAACAGATGAGAATGGCTGTATCCCCGTTACAAATAAAGAACAGGAAACAATAAAGAATAAAGGTAAGTTTAATTTCATTGTCCGCAAAAAAGACGGTTGGACAAAAGATTATGAAGGAGACTTATATTGGGAATTGATGGAAGGTAACTACTTCGGTCAACTCAGCGGCAATCCTGATGTATATTCCATAGCTGATGATGCGAAACCACAAATTATGAATGCTATTATGTTGGATGACAATCATCTTATGATAGGTTTGTCACAAAAATATGCTGTAACATTGCTTCCAAGTGCCAATAATTTCACATTTAAGTCGGATAGTAATACAAGTTTGGCAATCAAAGATATGTATTCTTCTGCATTATACCAAAATATTGATGTTGATGGCAAGCGTGCACAGTATAATTATTCTAAACAGTTTATTGTTACAATTGAAGATGGTATAGATTATACAAAAGATTGGTATATTTCGCATCCTGAGTTTGGTCCAAAAGGAGGTTATAAAGTAAGTCTTACTAATGCTCTGAAAACAAACATCGTAGATATGGAATATACCGGCAATGATCTTGGTCTGACACTTTCCGGAACAAAAGCAGGATTCAAAGTATTTGCCCCGATTGCAACTGAGGTTAATCTTCTGTTATACAGTAGTTGGGAAGATGCTAAAAAGGATATAGACAATGCTTTCAAAGATCAGAAAACAGACGATGCTTTGACAAATGGAACACGTGTATCAATGACCAAAGCTGCTGACTTTGAAAATACAGGTATTTGGGAGAAGTCAGATGTAGATGTGTCTGGCAAGAACTACTATGTATATGAACTCAACAATATAGGCAAAGTATATCGTGTCTGTGATATTAATGCTCTTGTTGCATCACCTGATTCTATCGCTGCACAGATTATCGATATTAACGATAGTGCTTGTAAGCCAACAGGATGGGAGACATCTTATACTAACCCATTCGGTAACAGTGGTGCAGACACAAAGACTTATACCGAAGCAATCATCTATGAGATGCACATTCGTGACTGGTCTAAGGGCTTGAGCAGCAGCAACAAAGGTAAGTTTGATGAGATTACTGCTGGACTAGGCACAAATGGTGATGGTGTATTAGGACAGCACCTCAAAGACTTAGGTATCACACATGTCCAGATTCTGCCAATGTTTGACTATGCTCAGACAAATGCAGATAATGACTATAACTGGGGATATAATCCGTATCACTACAATGTTCCGGAAGGCCGATATGTCAATAACCACGATAACGGCGGTCAGGAAGCAGTTAAACAAATGCGAGGTATGATTAAAGCATTCCACGATGCAGGTATCGCTGTGAATATGGATGTAGTATATAACCATACTAACGGAACAGGTTTCGGTTCATTGTATGATATGACTGTTCCGTCTTATTACTATCGATTAGATAACGGTGCATATTCAAACGGCTCAGGTTGTGGTAACGAGACAGACTCATCAATGCCGATATATCGCAAGTATATGATTGACAGCTTATCACATTGGATGCGAGATTATCATATCAACGGCTTCCGATTTGACCTAATGGGATTGCATGAGCATGAGACAATGGCTGCGATTTATGCTGCTTTGTCACAGATCGATAAAAATGTGATGGTTTATGGTGAGCCATGGGATGGCGGGAATTCACAATGTAAGAATGCTGCGAAGAAAGCAGGCACATCCGGCAATTATGGTTATGGTGCATTTGATGATGAGTTCCGCAACGCAATAAAAGGTGGGGAGTACGGTGGCTTTGAAAAAGGTCAGGTTCAGGGAACATTCGAGGATGATAAGATTATAACAGGTCTGACAGGTGCGACAACAACTCGAAATGATACAGGGAATGCAGGTCTATCAATCCACTATGTAGAATGTCACGATAACTATACATTATTTGATAAACTTGATATTTCTATCCTCAATGGTCAAGGTAAAGACGATTGGAAAGCTTACGATTCTCTGACAACAGCACAGCAGAATGCTATTAGAGCACAAAATAAATTGTCAGCAGCATTTGTACTGTTGGCTCAGGGAACACCGTTTATGAACGGCGGACAGGAGTTTATGAGGACTAAGCAGGGCGATGAAAACAGTTATATCTCATCTGATGAGATTAATGCGATTGATTTAGGCTTCAAAACTACATATAGTGATGTTTACAATGTTTATAAAGGCTTGATTAAATTGCGACGAACTTATGATGCTTTCACTGCCGGATCAAATATAGTGGCAGAAAAAGTTAAAAATGGAGTTACAAAATATACAGTTTCAGGAACAAATGGATCGTTCTGTATATATTTCAATGCAACAACAAGCACTGCTAGCATAAATACTGCAGGATATACTAAAGTTATTGATGTTACAAACGGAACTTTGGAAGAATCAACAACTCTTCCAAAAACTGTTTCAGGAACAAATTTCGTAATCTTAAAGAAATAAACCTATTTAACATACTGCTCATCTTAAATGGGCAGTATGTTTATTTTATTATTATGGAGTAAAAATGAAATCAAAACTATTTATTATTTTCAGCATATTTTTTTTGCTGATAGGTTGTCCACAAGATGGGAATCAAAGTAATCCAGAAACAAACTCATCTTCAGATACTCCTGTCGCTTCAATCAGTTATAAAATTAACTTTGTTGCAAACGGAGCGGATGGTATAAAGTCGCCGATTGTTTTAAAAGTAGGAGAAGAAAGAATTCTGTATTCAAGTGAGTTTACAAAAACAGGCTATGTATTCAACAAATGGACTATAAATGAGGATGGATCAGGTCTATCTTATTCTGATAATTCTCCGATTAAAGATTTAACAACGGATGATAATGCTGAGATTACTTTATATGCTCAGTGGAAATTAATTAAATATTATATTTCATTTGATAAAAATAAAGGAACGGGAACTACAAGTTCCATAACATTGAATTGGAATGAAACAAAAACTCTTCCAAAGTGTAAAACTAAATTGACAGGTTATCTATTCGAAAAATGGAATACTGAAGCAGATGGTTCAGGAACTGACTATACTGATGAACAGGAAGTAACTAATCTGACAACTGTTAATGAAGATACAATAAAATTGTATCCGCAATGGAAGCCTATTCACTATACAATTAACTTTAACAGTAATGGCGGAAGTGGTGAAATGACCGCACAAACTCTAACTTATGATACTGAGAGTTCATTAAAAACGAACAGTTTTGATGCACCTGCAGGCAAGATTTTTGCTTACTGGTCAGACAGCAGCAATGACGGACAAGGGAATACATATATTGACAGTCAGACAATATTAAATATTACCACTACTAACGATGAAATCATAAACTTGTATGCAAATTGGATTAATGAAGGAGAATATGCTATATTATATTATGATTCATTAAATGCAGCAAATCCAAACCCTCAAACATATACTGCATCAGAAAACATAGAATTAGAAGATTTAACTCATGATAAATATGTATTCCTAGGTTGGTATGATACAGATAATGAAGAAACCTTAGATGATGAAATAACAGGATGGTCTGCTGGTGATAAAACAGGAACAATTCAGTTATGGGCAAGATGGGAAGGTGTTATTAAATCATTTAGTTTAATGAGCAATCCTAAAAAACTTGAATATGAACAAGGTGAAAGACTTAATTTTGAAGGATTTGCTGGAATAATCTATTATGAAGATCAAACTAAAGAACCTGATATATTACAATATACAGATGCCAATAGTGCGGATTTTGAAATACCAGATATTACAACAATGGATCTTGGTTCTCATCTAATTATATGTTCATATAAAGGCAAACAATTTTTTGTCAAGATTTCCATCATTGAACCTCGTTCCTCTAAGAGTTCATGGGAAACAACAACATTAGAATCTTTATCTCCGCAGATTAATCATGACTTCTGGGATAATGCCAATGTCTACTTCGTTTTAACAGACCGCTTTTACAATGGTAATACTAACAACGATACCTCTTATGGACGAGCAAAAGGTACATATAATACAGATGCCGATGCAAGGAAGTACTACGGCGGAGATATTAAGGGCTTAACTCAGAAATTGGATTACCTTGCTAATACAGGTGTCAATGCAATTTGGATTACCGCTCCGTATGAACAGATTCATGGTGATTCTTATGGCAGTTATCCTTATCACGGATATTGGACGCTTGATTGGACACAGATGGATGCTAATGTTGGAACAGTTGAAGAATTCCGCACATTCGTCGATACGGCACATAGTAAGGGTATCCGAGTTATTATGGATGTCGTAATGAACCATCCGGGATATACTACAGTTGAAGATCTGACAAATCTTGTAGCAAGCGGATCAGGCGATTTGTTCAATTCGGCAAAAGATCCTATCAATTACAAATCGTGTGAGTTAGAAAACTGGTGGGGAATTGATTGGGTTCGAGCTGGACTTTGTCCTCACTATACAACAGGAACTGGTGATTTACAGGGATCTTGCGGTGGCTCTCTGCCAGACTTCATTACTGAGTCAGGCAAAGGTGTAACGTTATCTCCTATGTTTACACGCAAGTTAGCAGATACAACTCATTATCCAAGAGAAGGCTATCAGGTTACAACACTTACTAACAACAGCAGCGAGGCAGGAAACTATCGTGTTCGTGACTATTTGATTAAGTGGCTGTCAGATTGGGTTCGTGAGTTTGGTATTGACGGATTCCGCTGTGATACAGCTAAGCATGTCGAGAAAGACGCATGGTATCAGCTCAAGGTTGCTTGTGTTCAGGCACTTCGTGATTGGAAAGCAGCTAATCCTACAAAGAAGGTTGATAACAGTGACTTCTGGATGACAGGAGAAGTATTTGGTCACGATGTTGAGAAGGACAATTATTTCACAGACGGAGGGTTTGATTCATTGATTAACTTCGCATTTAAGGATAAAGTGAATACATATCTGACAAATATCAAAGGTGTAGATAGCATTTATTCAACTTATGCAAGCCGAATTAACTCTGACGATAACTTTAATATGCTGACTTATATAAGTTCACACGATACAACACTGTGCTACAGTTACTATGCAAAATTTGCTATTAATCAAAAACTTGCTGGATCACTGCTTGCATTCTGTCCGGGAGCAATTCAAATTTATTATGGTGATGAATGTGGTCGTAAGGTCAGCAGTTCAACTGACGCAGAGCAGCAGACTCGTTCACAAATGCCGTGGGACGAAGACGGCTATCGCTCGGCACAACTTGGCTATGACTTTGATGCTGATATTCACGCTCACTGGTCTAAGGTACTGAACTTCCGAAAGAACCATGTGGCAGTAGGAGCAGGAACTCATACCAAGATTAAAGACGCTCCATACACATTCAGCCGAGTGAAAGGATCAGATAAAGTCATCGTTGTTCTTGGTGCAAGCGGCAGTGTTGAGGTGGATGTATCAGCTATCGGAGCAACGAAAGTTAAAGATGCTTACACAGGTAATGTCGTTGATGTTGCCGATGGTAAAGCAACATTCACCGCTGACAGTAATGGTGTGATACTGATTGAAGCTGCAGAATAAATCAACCACCAACGCAACAAAAAAACGGGCGAAAGCCCGTTTTTTTGTCCAAATAAATCTTACAAATTATGTAAAAAATAATAGATTTTTTTGTAAAATTATAATATATTATACTTATGAAAATCTAATCGGAGTAAATATTATGGGCAAAACCATCATTATAGGAGCCGGTCTTGGCGGACTGACTACCGGTATTTTATTAAAAAAAGCACAGCCGAATGAGGAAGTCGTTATCTATGACGGCAACAGACATGCCGGAGGATTCTGCAATGCGTTTCAGAAAGCGACAACGCATGACGGAGAGAAGATCGTATATACGATTAACATTCCGCTGATAACAGGTGACTTCTCTAAGGGAGCACCGTTTGACGACTTTATGAAGTATATGGGCGTGAAGAACATCGATTGGAAGATCGTCAATAACTTCTTCATGTATTATCCTGAAAATGAGCCGCCTTTCGCATTCACGAAGAATGGTGCAAATGAGCTGCCGAAGATCGCCAAAGACAAAAAAGAACAAAAAAATCTTGAGAAGTTCTTTAAGAAGATCTCTAAATTCTACAATGACCTGTTCAACAAAGCTAACCTGCCGCCTAAACCGCTGCAGGCGATACGAATGATGTTCACGATGCCTAATACGCTTTTCACAATGCTTAATGACAAGCCATATCTGGAAGCGATTAAGAAGATCGGTATCAAGACTAAGACGATACAGGAGATTGTCTGCGTACCGGAAGCATTCATGGGTGTCGATGTAGATAAAGTATCAGCGATGGGCGAGATGTGTATGATACAGAGTTTCCTGCAGACCAACAGCGTGCAGCCTGCTCCGGGCAATACATTTCAGGATCTGGCTAATAATTTCGCCAGTCGGTTTACGGAACTTGGCGGCAAACTTGAGCTGAATACCAAGATCGACAATATCGTCTTCGACAAGAAAGGAGCTACAGGCGTGCGAATCGGCAGTGAGATTATCGCTGCGGATAACGTGATTATCTCAGTTGCTCAGGACCGCATTAAGCCTCTGCTGACCGAAGGAACACACATCGGCTCCGTGAAGAAACTCGTCAATCGCATTGACAAACTGTCCAGTCCTAACTCGGATTATTACTGCTATTTCCTTATTGACAAGGAGACAGTCGAGCAGAATCCTAAGCTGACAGACTTTGCTTATCACATTTATAAGCTGCCGGAAGGCCGAGATCCGACTAACTGGAAGCTCGCTCTGTGGGTTCCGAACAAATGCTACAATGACAAGTATTACATCCTCGAATGTGTAATGACTGAGACAAGTCAGGATAAGATCAACTGGTGGCACGAGCTGAGGGCAAGCGATTATCAGAAATATACCGAGGAGAAAGAGAAGATGGTTGCTCATTATCTGGAGCTTATTCAGGAAGTTGAGCCGATATTCAAAGAGCATCCGCCTATCAAGAATGTGCTGTCGTTCACGCCGGCAAGCTACATTCAGTACGGATCGAAGTATCCTATCTGCGGTATCGCTCAGACTCCTGCGAACTACGGTGCTAAGCGTATGACCCCGCAGGTTGCACAGAATGTCTTTATCTGTGGCAACTCTGTCTTCGCTGGCGGATTGTGGGGTGCTGTAGCCGGAGCTTGGCAGGGATTCTGCACATTCTATAGAAAGAGATACGGAATTGAGATCGGCAACAGAGATATTCTGTATAAGCCGGGTCTTAAGAATTTGCCGTAAGGCTTATTCTCTGCAAGGCGTAAAAAATATAATCCACATAAAAGGGAGTGGATAAATTATGAAATTTGTATCTACATTATCATATATAACTGTTGTTGTTGCTATTCTTACTGCTCTTGTCGGCTGTCCTGTAGTCGAGCCTGACGATACGGTGAAGATTACCGAGTTGCAGACTGTGATTAACAAAGCTGCAGTCGGCAGCACGATAACACTGTCGTCTTACGGTGATATTACTAACTACACGGCAACGATAAACAAGGCTGTCACAATCGTCGGCTCGAATGGGATGACCGATTTGGGCAAAGCAGTGATGACTGTTACCGCCGCAGGCGTGACTATCAGCAATGTAAAGACAGACAGCCTTATCATCTCTGAGTCAGTTGGCAATGGATCGGTTACGCTTACAGGGTCATCTATTGCAAACCTCACAGTATCCGGCTGCGGAATGTTAAGCGGCAGTCTTATTATGGATAATACGACGGTTGAGTCAGCGACATTTGATAAATCGGTCAGCGGCACTGCAGAATACGTCGGTCTTGATCTGCGCAACCACTCAATGATCAAGAGAATGACTGCCGATACAAGTGTTGCTCTGAAAAGTGACACGACATACGATAATCGTAATGAGATAACTCTTAACATCTCTCCTAATAAAAACCAATATGCAGCACTCGCTGTTTTGCCGGAGTACCGCAGTGATATTACAGAAGGCAACAGCATAGTTTCAGTGCGGTTCTATGATCCGCTGTTGGAAGGCAACGAAGTGGAAGCTCGGATTGATGTTCTGCTCAAATCATCAGATGTGAACTCCACGGTTCAGCAGGATTTCTTTATTCAGAGCTGCAAATACCTGCTTGGAAATGCAATGGACCGCAATATCCAGAGCTCTGTTTTCGGCAGCAAGATTGAGTCCGACACTTCTGCGGATATACAGAATATGGTCGATACTGTAAAGATCACATTCCATAATAATCTGTCTGATCAAACTACCGATGTTATAAAAGTGATTACTAATAAAGAATATGCTCTGCCGATGATAGGATTCAAGCATCCTGAGCCTGATAATCATACGATCCACGGCTGGTCAAAGACATCCGGCAGCAACAATACTACAGATTATGCTATTGGACAGAATGTCAAGTTCACCGCAAATACGGATCTGTATGCAGTTTGGATGCAGATGTACACTATATCTTATCGTGACAGAGATGTAACGGGTGATGTGACATTCGACGCTTGGGACACAGATTACACTCCGCAGATATACTACTTTGCCGATGAACCTGTGACGCTGCCATCAGACAAAGCTGTGTCCAAAGCAGGCTACACATTCGTTGGATGGTATGACAACAGCCAATATACAGGCAAAAAATATGAAAAATGGGCAGCCAATACAGAATCCGGAAACAAAACATTCTATGCAAAATGGGAGTATTCAGTCAACATTGCTGATGCCGTATTCCGCAGCGGTGATAAGACGATGACTGTCAAGTGGTCGACTCCAAACCACCCGGATCTGTCTAAGATAAGGATAGAATGCTCCAATGGCATTAACACAGATGTGACTGCAGATGCCGGTGCGAATGGGGCTTATACTTTTAACTCACTCACGAACGGGCAGATATACACATGTGTGCTGAAAGCAGTGGATAATAAAGGCAACGAAGGTGCAGCCAAGACGGTGAATAACTATTGCGGATCGTATATCGGAGCGGACGGCAGTCTGTATCTGAAAGGCACAAAATATGAAAAGACAGCAATGAAGACTGTGATCGACACTACAACCGATGTAACAGGATCCGGCAATGACGGTGTATTTATCAAAGGACGAACTGTCACTCTGTCGCCATACCGTATCGGGCAATACGAAGTAACACAGCAGTTATATCAGAAGATAACAGGCTCTAATCCGAGCAGCCATACAGGAGATATGATGCCTGTTGAGACAGTCAGCCGTATCGATTGCATGAAGATGTGCCGTGCATTGAATGAGTTATTCGGTTATGAGAATGCCTCAACTGCTGATGTGACTGTGGATATATCTAAGGAAGGATTCCGATTGCCTACCGAAGCAGAATGGGAGTTTGCAGCACGAGGCGGCGATCCGTCATCCGATGCGTGGAACTACATATACAGCGGCGATAATACATTAAGCAATGTTGGTTGGTTTACTGACAATGCCGCCAAGTCAACTCATGCTGTAGGCACTAAGGCAGCCAATGGTCTCGGACTCTATGATATGTCAGGCAATGTCAGTGAATGGATCGCTGATGCCTTTGGAACTGTTACATCAGGCTCAGTGACGAATCCGATAAATACATCTGTTGGCTCATTTGTGCAACGCGGCGGCGGATACAGCGGTTTAGAGGATTTCTGCCAAGTCAAGAGACGAGCAAATGAGATCCAGTCATCAGCATATAAGTCGTGCGGATTCCGATTGGCGATCAGCGGGAAATAAGACGCATCTTAGAAGTCATATACAGGTGTAGTTGTCGTTGTCGATGTTGGAACACTCGGCTCTGACTCCTGACGAAACGGATCATGGATATAGCCGCACGAAATGACAGTTAATGATATGACCAATAGTAATATTTTGTAACGCATATTACTATCATACATGATTTGAGAAGTTTTGTCAAAGAGAAATGTATAATAGGATAAATATGCAAAAATGAAGAAACTTTTTTTGACATTATTAGTATTTTTTGTTACTGTTTGTGCATTCTGCGAATCAGCCAAAACAGGCGGCAATCCTAACTGGGACAAAGGTGTCTCTTATACCCGCAGAGACGGTATCAGTCCGTATTTGTGGGCACCGCGCGGAGTGATAGTCGGCGGTGAGATGGGATTCTTCTGCTATGACGGTGTGCTGAACTCAATATTTGATTACGACACATTCGCCACAGTGATGCTGAGCCGTATGTTTAACATTACTGTCGGACTTGCCTCGCGTAATTTCGAGAAATATCCAGACACTTTTGTCGGCAGACTTGCATCTCATCCGTTTAATTTCTTCTCGTTTCAGATAGAGTATCGCGGGCAGATCAGACCTGAGTATCATACCGCCGCACATCATTTCGTGAATATGGTGGACTTCTATGTGGATCGCACGAAATGGGTTGATTTCCATGTGATGTTTGGCGGCTCGATGACATTCAAAGACACAGACACACGAGTTGGCGGAACGACATATAAGCAGGATTGGTTCTTCTTTCTTAACTTTATGTATCAGTTGCGAGTCTTTGTCCATCCTGTGCGATTTTTCTCATTCGGAACAGTATTCGGTAATTATTCTGATTATGAAATCAACTCGTTTGATTTCTGGCAGTGCGATACAGTGCTTGAGTTCTATCCTACACCGAGCCGCAGACTAGCTCTGCTGATGAAGTTCAGTGTTGCCAATGTTGGCGGTATACACTTCGCAGGTTATATTGACAGACTGACTTTGACATTTGGAGGGCGATATGAGATTAAGATTTAATCACATGCCGTTATGTCACGCTGAACTTCTTCCGTCAAGGATGATGCTTATCAGGTTTACAGCGGTGATTGGGATAATCATATCTTTGGTCAGCTGCGACTATGTTGATTTCTCCGGAACGTTTACTGCACAGTCCACAGTCGATAAGCGGTTTGCGGAGTTGGACAGTCTGCCGCAGACCACGTTCGACCAAACTATAGATCCTAATGATTATTCATTCCTCATTATGTCGGACTGCCACTACTACAAGGAGAACTCTCATCATATATCCAATGCAGCCGCCGACAGTCGGTTCAGCAATGTGGATTTTATCTATATTAATGGTGACAATGTGCAGAGCGGTCAGCAGTATCAGTATGACTATCTGCTGGAAGATATTAACAGCATAGATATACCGGTCTATGCCGGATTGGGCAATCATGATGTGTATAACGGCGGCTACGAATTGTTTAAGAAATATTTCGGCAGAACTGCTTACACGCTGCATATCGGCGATGTTGACCTGTTTGTAATGGACACCGCTAACGGCGTGATCGGCACTGCTCAGCGGAAATGGATAAAGGATCAGTTGCAGTCATCCCATGCAAAGTATAAGATCGTTACCGGGCATTGCAGTCCTATAGACAAAGAGTATGTGTCGGCTTGCACGATGGGGTATCAGGATGATGTTGATTTTATGTTTGATTTGTTTGAGCGGTATAATGTGCTATACTGCATTACAGGTCATCTCCACGAATATGATGACTGCACTGTCCGCGGGGTCAGATATATCAAGATCAACGATCAGGCTAAGTCCGATCATAAATATGCAAAAGTAAGTGTGAAGAATGGCAATATAAAAGTTGATGTGTATTAGATAATTTATAATCCGCAACATCGCAGAATGATAGAATGAAATGCTAAAATATTACAAACAATTAAATAACAGGAGAATATATGGAACGAATACCGCCACAAAATATTGAAGCAGAGCAGTATCTGATCGCATCTTTATTGATTGACGAAGATGCACTGCCTCAGATCGAAGAAGTTAGGATTAGTGACAATGATTTCTATGACAATCAGCTCAAACTCATATATCAGGGTATTATGAAAGTCCACAATGACAATAAGCCGATCGACATCATTACAGTCACTGATGCTCTGACCGAGATGGGACTGCTCGATAAGGTTGGTGGCCGCACATTCGTATCGAGCCTTGTCGATAATCATCCTATAACGGCAAATGTCAAGTATTATGCGGACATTGTTAAGAATAAGTCTATCCTTCGTCAGCTGATCAACATCAACACGGACATCGCTACTAAATGCTACGAAGAAAGCTATGAGGTCAAAACCCTGCTTGACGAAGCGGAACAGAAGGTTTTCGCTATTAACGAGAGTGCATCCAGCGGCAAGATACAGAAAATACAGGATCTCCTTCAGAATATAGTCAGCGATATTCTGAAGAATAAGGGCAACAGCGGACTGTCAGGCATTGCGAGCGGGTATCCTCAGCTTGACGAGATGACTAATGGATTCCATAACTCCGAGATGATAATTATAGCGGCACGGCCAAGTGTCGGCAAGACTGCTTTTGCTATGAATGTTGCAGCTAATGCGGCGATAAAGAATAAAAAGAAAATCGGTGTATTCTCCTGCGAAATGAGCACTACCGGTATTATCAATCGTATGCTCTGCTCTGAGGCTCGTGTCAATGCAAGCAAACTGCAAAAGGGTCTCGTTGACAAGAATGATACAGAGCATATTGTATTTGCCGCAGGACAGCTTTTCGATACAAAGATATATTTCGATGACACGCCAAATATCCAGCTCGGAGAGCTCAAGACCAAAGCCCGTAAAATGGTCCATGACTTGCAAGTCGAGATGATCATCATTGATTACCTGCAGCTTATCACACTCGGCGATGAGGCCGGCAAGAATGCTCCGCGTCATGAACAGGTAGCATTCGTTTCGCGTAATCTGAAACAGCTTGCCCGACAGCTTAACATCCCTATTATCGCTCTTGCACAGCTCAACCGTAATGTAGAAGAACGTGAAGGCAACAGTCGGCCAAAACTCTCCGATCTGAAAGACTCAGGCTCTATCGAGCAGGATGCCGATGTGATCATGTTCCTGCACAGACCGTCTGCCAAAAAGATAGACTCCGATGACGATGGAGGCTCACAGCGGCAGCCCGGCAATCCTGAGCCGCGAGAACTCATCGTTGGTAAAAACCGTAACGGTCCGGTTGGTAAGATTGACCTTGTATTCCTTAATGAATATACAAGATTTGAATCGGCAACTAAAGAGGATCTGAACTAAAAAAAAGGATTTTCCGTCGGAAAATCCTTTTTTACCTTATATTTTACTTCGTCACTTTACCTGACGGAAGAGTTTTCATCTTCTCATCAAGAGCTTTGCGGGCATCCTGATAGCCGGGTTTGTTAAGCAGTGCAAACATATTCTTCTTGTATGCCTCTACACCTGGCTGATTAAACGGATTAACACCGAGCAGATAACCGCTGATACCGCAGGCCTGCTCAAAGATATAGATGAGCTGTCCGAGGTAGTAGCTGTTCATCTCAGGGATATTGATGACCATATTAGGAACTTTGCCGTCGTAGTGAGCAAGCAGTGTGCCCTTCATAGCACATTTATTAATCTCATCAAGCGGCTTGCCTGCGAGGAACTCAAGTCCGTCGAGGTCTTCTTTATCGCTTGCCACTTTAGTATCATTCATCGGAGACTCAACATTGAGCACAGTCTCGAAGATGAATCTCTGACCGTCTTGGATCCACTGTCCCATAGAATGCAGATCCGAAGTGAAGTCTACGCTTGCAGGGAAGATACCCTTGCCATTCTTGCCTTCACTCTCACCGTAGAGCTGTTTCCACCACTCACTGAAATAATGCAGTGTCGGCTCATAATTGACAAGTATCTCTGTGTGATAGCCTTTCTGCAGCAGCAGATTTCTGATGCAGGCATAAGTGAATGCCGGATTAAGAGATAAGTCCTGCTCTGCACCGAATACACTTGCTTCCTGAGCCCCCTGCAGCAGCTTCATAATATCGATACCAACAGCACCGATCGGCAAGAGACCTACAGGAGTCAGCACTGAGAATCGCCCGCCTACATCATCAGGGATTATGAAAGTTCTGTAACCTTCGTTAGTTGCCAATGTTCGCAAAGCACCTTTCTTAGCATCGGTTGTTGCGATGATTCGCTTAGATGCATCGATCTTGCCGTATTTTTTCTCCATCTTAGTCTTGATATTGCGGAATGCGATACCAGGCTCTGTTGTTGTTCCTGATTTGGAGATAACATTGATATAGACTGACTTAGCTTTGTCGATCTGATCAAGGATGGCATTCATCCAACTTGCACTGATATTCTGACCTGCGAAGAGCAGTTTAGGACCTTTGCGATCCTCATCAGACAACATATTGTAGAACGGATGGCAGAGAGCCTCTGTCACAGCCTTAGCACCGAGATAACTTCCACCGATGCCGACACAGATCAGCAGGTCTGCATTTTCATAGATTTCGTTAGATACTTCTACAATCTTCTTAAGTTCTTCACTGCCCAGTCTCTCTGTCGGCAGCTGTCTCCAGCCGATGAAGTCATTGCCTTCGCCTGTGCCATCAGCAAGGGTCTTGGCAGCCTTCAGCACGCTGTCTTTGTAGCCGTTTATCATATCCTCTGTTATAAACGGCAGAGTATATGAATAGTCGATTGATATTTTTTTATCCATTTTATTTATAAACCTCCGGTTAAAAAAATCTAAATATATAGCAGGTCAGACGATTTCATCGACCTGATGTGTTTTTATATTACTGCGGGCAGCACATTGCTGATAACTGCCGCATGTCTTGCAGTAGTCATCATCAGGCTCAAAGTCCTCTTCATCGCACAGCGGACCGCTTTCTGCTTTCGGCTGAGTCTGCGGCTTATCCTCGGAATGCTGATTCTGAGAAATGATCTCATCTTCGTCAGGCCAATCATCATCATCTTCATCGTCATCATCGTCATCATCCGAACTGCTTTCCGGACAGCCTTCTAATGATTGTTTCTGCTCCAATTTTTCAGCATTACTAATAAGGACGGTCAGTTTGTCATTAAGCGAAGTCAGTGCTTTTGCCAGCTGCTCCTTCTTCGGATTGAGGAAATGCGGCTTTTTATCGAAGTTAAATATCTTCGGTGCGAAGATGATCAGCCCGATATATGAGCAGACCTTCACAAGAAATGGAGAGATCATCGGCGAGACAGTTATAAGCCCTGTTCTATAGAATGCCTGCAAATGATAGTATTCTTCGACAAGAGTCTGATATTCTGACGGTATCACTGAGCCGAAACTCTGTATAAACTGAATACACAGCGGATAAAACAAACTGTTGAAGACAGATATGCCGAGCATCACAAGTGCGATAATGGCGAATATCTTCATCTTAATCGGTATGATGAAGAACAGATACATACGGTCTTCGGCAAAGTTAAATCCAAATGCTATAACGAGCGAAGTGTAGACATTCATCCAATCAACTATCGGCACTTCCGCTCCGAAGAGGAACGCCGCTATGGAACGGGAGACTATCGTCAGTATAAGGAATATAGCGAAATAAAATGATCCCCAGATTGATTCAAGTTTGGTAGCGAATACCATAAGAACCAAAATAGTGAAAAAGAAAAAAATCGGACTTTCGCCGAAATAGAAACAATATGTGACAAACCTCCACGGAAATACATGAGTAAAATTCAGTGAAGTAATGGCAAATAACTCGATGAATTTTTCACTATTGATGCGACTGGCAATATACATTGCAACCGCAACAATTATAAACATTGTCGAGAATCTGACATTTTTGTCTGTATCGATTTTAAGCACTTTGTACTAACAACCTTAGCCGAAATAAATATTCCAGTTTCTTGCCAAAGCCTCAATGCTGATATACTCATTCTCAGCATATTCGTCATCAGCATTTGCCAGATTAACCGCATCATAGATGAAGTCTTTCTTCTCATCTTCCGTCAGATTTGCCGTCAGGAATGCTATTGATTTGGCATAGTCGCTGATAATATTGTCATTGTCAATATCTTTGACATCGGCAATCATCTTATCTACATCATAAAAAATGTTCTTGTCCTTAGCATATTTCTTCAACATATTGACTTCGCTGTCGTCAATTTTGTTGTCTACATAAGCCAAATTAACCAGCACATTTAACATTGCATAATTCTTATCCATCAAAAAACTCCTTCTTGGTAAATAATCGTACATAAATATTATAACAAATAATATGAAAAAAATCAAGACAAATAGAAAAATAATAAAATAACTGATTTTTACTTTTATACAATCTTACTGACCATATTCAGCACTTTATTTTTAACTGTGTCGAAGTCACCTTTGACAGTGCAGCCGGAAGCAACTTTATGCCCGCCGCCGCCGAGTTCACCTGCAACGGCGGCGACATCAATGTCATCTGTAGATCTGAAACTGATGTTTACTTCATTTTCTTCTTCATCGATCTTGAAGAATACTGCAACTTTCAGACCTTTAACCGACAGCATATCGCGGAACATCATACCGGAGTTGAAGTCTATTGTCTGTCCGCCGATATTGCGATCACTCTTGTATATGTATGACCAGAGGATCTTGCCGCTGCAAAGAGACTCTGTGCGGCCCAATATCTTACTGAACAGTTTCTCGGTGTCCAATGTATTATTGCAGAACATTCTGCGGTATGACAGATTAGGATCGCCACCGTAACCTATGAGCAGATATGTAATATACAGGCTGCCGTATTTGTGTGTGCGGATATGCTGATAGTAGCCATTATCTGACAGAACTCCATCAAGCAGCACTTGTGCCAGCTGCGGTGTGAATGTCACTCCCATATAAGACAGCAATATAAAGACCATCTCACTTGCAGAGACGAAACCATCCTCGATCCATGCTGTCTTGCCGAAGTTAGTTCCTGACTGATGATGATCAATGATGATAGTCCGATTGAAGTCTATCTTGTCTTCAGTGACAGCAACACGCTCTGCCGAAGAAGAGTCAGCCACGATAAACAGATCAAAGTCATCCTTAGATCGGATCTCGCTGCTCTGACTGAACTTATCGGCATAGTCTCTTGTATATGAGTTGTCGAACGGCCCGTCATTGATGATCGATACACTCTTGCCGAGTCCTGTTAGTCCTCCGCGAAGTCCCAGCTGACATCCGATACAGTCGCCGTCGGGATTGACATGACCAACTACGGCGATCCGCTTCGCAGAGTTGATCTGTTCGGCAAGTGAATGGAGAATATCTGTTCGTTCAGAGATAATGTCGTTAAGAATGGCGAGATTAGAGTTGTTCATTTGTTTATCCTTTTTTCATACATCAGTCCATTGGCTTCGACAGGCTCAGCCACCAATCGTGGATCACATTTTCAGCGGTACTTTGCATATATACACTTTCTGTTTATCGAACTCAAGTTCATCAAGGATGCGGCGAGCTTTCTGAATCGATGACAGCGGAGCATCAGCATTGAATGTGTGATACCCTGACTTCGCATTGTAAGCATAAACTGTTTTGAATACATCAAGCTCAGCCTGTTCTGTCACCTTATCCTTAATATCCTGCTCAAACCGCCGCCAGTGTATCTGTTTCGGCATAAGTTTCTTGACTTTTTCATCGAACGGATTCTCCACACCGGACTCAAACAGCCGTATCGTGAATGTGCCATTCTGCATAACAGGCACAAGCACTGCAACATGATAGAACATCGGGATGGTCGGACGCGTATCACGATACTTGTTAAAAGAGATAAGATATATATATCGGCTGTCTTTCTGCTGATCACGGAAGATCACATTCTGCAGGTCGCTGAAGTAATACCCGAAGTCGCCGAAATTCTCAGCACGGCTGTCATCATTAACTTCCTCGCAGCGAACAGACTTGAAGTTGAACTCCTCATTGAGTTTGTCACATATATTACGGATCCAGTCAAGCCCGAAAAACGGATCGTGGCTCTCTTCGTAACGATCATAAGACGGATTCTTCCGTTCGGAGAGTCGGCGAGCTTTCAGATCATTAATATCCATCCACTTGTAGTCGGCGTTATGATAGCGAATGTAATTATCACAGATCTCTTTCATAAAGCCGCTGCAGTTAAATCCCGGATGCTTGCCTGTCTGCACATCGCCTGTGGCGATATAGACATACTCACCGATACTGCTGCGGCCTCCGTCAGTGGTGTAGTTGTCATTAAGTGACGGAACGACTACATTCTCGATAAACTTGTTCTTCAATGCGGCATCGTCATTCTGAATGATAACCTCATCGTAGAGTTTATTGTCTTTGAGCATCGACATTATCGTGCCAATCTCGCAGTATTTGAGCGACTCAAACGGGAAATAGTAAATCAAATCCTGCTGATACAGCTGCCCGAACAGATACAAGTCACAGCGATTCGGTCTGTCCGACTCAAACAGTATATATGAGCGGCTGTCCTGCTGGATATTGACGCGGCACTGATAGAGATTCTGCTCATAATCAAACAGATAGTTGAAGTTGCCATACGCTCCGGTCTTAGACTTCTGGCTGTCGTGATAGAATGATACTGCATAATCGAAGTCGAGCATCTTGAACTTCTTGAAGACTTTCGCCAACTCACCGGTTGTCTTTCTGTCAGTCAGCGAATCAAGCACATAATATCCGCCATTCTCGCTGTAGTATGACTCAAGCAGCTTCGCAGAATAGTCATTGCCGGACAGTTTGTCCAACATCTCTTTCATCTGACTCTTGGTCATCCTATGCGGAATGAGATGTTTCACACTGATATGGACTCCGGTCTTGCCGATAGCCTTATTGTCCTGACCGATGAAGTCATCCCAGTCATTGTCGCTGCCGAAGAAATCGCGCCGAACATTAACGATCTCCTGCATTGCCGTGTCGCCAAGGCAGAATGCGAATGTCTGAACTAAACTTAGTATTATAATGAAAATAATCTTATGTTTCAAAATCGGACTCCTAAAGATAGAGTTACTCTATTTGATTATCGGTTTATTTTGATTTTACTTAATCATAACAATTTGTGTCATACAGTGTCTGCAGATACTGTATAACACAAATTGTTACTTTATTCCTACAAATGCCGTAACTGATTTCTCAGGGAACATAATATTGCTCTCTGACACCGTTACACCGATCTTATCCATACGAAGAATCCCAGCTATATCGTGCTGATAGGACAAACTGAGATCGCCGTAGCCGGGACTGAATCTCATTCGATTGACGGACTGTCCTTTCCGCAGACAGTTCTGTGTAATAATGCCGTGAAGCAGTTCAACTGCCGCCTCCGCATACTCTGAGCCTACAGCATCGGCGATCACCGCACCGAATGTATCGCCGCTTCGGTTGCGGCTATCGCGATATGCAACGATGTCCGCTCCGGCTGTCACAGCCATAAGGCATACTTCGCGACATTCTTCGAGATTGACGGCAAGTTTGCTGCTCTGCATAGTAAGAATGTCAGTACCGTCAGACGGCTCAGTGACAATAACTTTATCACCATCTACCCTGCAATCGAAAAATGCGTATACACCTTTCGGAGCGATATACGACGCGGCAGTATAAATTGCACTGTCAATCTTAGCTCTGTCCTTATCGGATATTTGCGTGGACAATCTCGCTCCAAGTCTTGTGAGAATGTTTTTATAAGGCATTTGCGGCTTCAGATTGCCGGGATAGATCAGCATTGTAGGACTCCTTAGTAGGATTATAATGGGATTATAGCAAAAAAATGAGATTTTGCAAATGCAAAATCTCATTTTTTTGGGATAGTGGATTATGTTATTTCTTTAGGATAACAAATCCTTTTGCACCAACTTTTGTTGGAAGAGTTGTGCTTTCTGTCGGAGTGCCAGTAGTTACATCGATAACTTTGGTATAGCCTGTTGTATCGATGGCTTGTTCTGTGTCAGTTGCATTGAAATAAACAAGGAAGTCTCCTGTTTCAAACTTAGTGAATCCTGACTCAACTTTGGTTGCTGTAGCACTTGCTTGACTAGTAAAGTCAGTGTTAGCTCGTCGAAGTGCAATTAAGCCTTTGTAAACATTATAAACATCTTCATACTTGGTCTTGAATGACATATCAATAGCATTTACACTGTCGTCAGACTTATAACTGTTCTCGTCGCCTTTTTTGGTTCGCATAAACTCTTGTCCACCATTAATGAAAGGCGTTCCTTTCGATAGGAATATAAATGCAGCTGCTAACTTATTCTGTTTGCGGAGCATATCCTGCTGATCAGCAGTAAATTCGTTGTATGATTTCCAGCCGGATGGTCCTGATCCTTTATTCATAGATATAGCCAGTTTATCTGCTAAAGTGTAGTTATCATGGCACTCAACATAGTGCAGAGCAAGTCCTTTAATACCGGTTGTGTTACGTGTTGTTGAAGAACCTTTTAGGCCAATAAGTATTCCGCTATCTTTATATGAACCTTGAACATGTCCGACTGACCAACTTGGATACTCTGAACCTTTAATAGCATTACGGAAAACATCATCAAATGCTCCATATCCTGAAGAACCAACTTTTCCTGCCATTGAACATCCATTCTCTACCGGTGTTGGTCCGCCATTCCACGGTTCACCATATACCATAATATTTTGATCCAATTTAGACAATGCAGTATAAATTTCTGCCATTGTCTCTGCTTCATGCAGCCCCATCAGGTCAAATCGGAATCCGTTAATATGATAATCACGAACCCAATGGCTCAAACTGTCAATCATAAACTTACGATACATTGCATGATTAGATGCTGTTTCGTTTCCGCATCCTGAACCATTAGAATATGCTCCTGCATCATCTAATCGATAATAATACTTAGGAACTGTCATATCGAATAATGAACCTGCTCCTGTGCCGTTAGTATGGTTATATACAACATCCATATTTACAGCAATACCTGCATCATGGAAAGCCTTAATCATATTACGCATCTGTGTTACGGCATTCATACCGTCTTGATCGTGATTATTGACATAACGACCTTCAGGAACATTATACTGATATGGATTATACCCCCAGTTGTATTCGTTATCACTGTTTTTCTCAGCATAGTCAAACATCGGCAGGATCTGGACATGTGTAATGCCCAAGTCTTTCAAGTGCTTACCAAATTCTCCATTGCCATTCGTGCCTAGAGCATCCTTAATATCATCAAACTTACCGGTACTATTTGCATTAAATGCTCTCGACCAATCGCGAATGTGCATTTCAAAGATAACAGCCTCTGAGTATATTTTCTTTTCAGTGCCATTATTACCCCAAGGGTTAATATACGATGTCTCAGCCCAATCATTTGTTAGATCTACAGCTTTTGCAGCGATACTGTCAGGACTTGCAACTGTTGCATAAATATCACAAACCATATAGGTGTTTTTGCCGTTAGTAATATAATACATATAGTATTTATTTGCAGGAACGCTTCCTGACCAAACACCCTTTTCTCCTTTTATCATTGCAATCGGAGTAACAGATGGTGTTTTGGCAGCATAATCTGTTTCTGCAGCTACAATCGTATCGTAAACAAGCAGTTGAACAGATGAAGCAAGAGGAGCCCAAACTTTAGCTGTTCCATCGTGCCAGCCAAGATCATCACCGTCATAAGCATACTCAGCATCAATTAAAGAATTATCAATATCTGCATAAACCGTATCTGTAATACCGGATCCATCATCAAACACTACTGTATATGGTGCTTTGGTAAAATAATCTGTTTCAGCAATGGTTAATGCAGTTGGTGTAGCCGCTGTAACTGTTATAGCATCGTCGCTGACATCTTTGACAGTAAACTGACTTGGCTGAAGTGTTGGAACACCTGACATTTTCAGTCCAATCTTTGTTTTACTTAATATATTAGCCGAGATAAGTCCGGTAGGTTCAGCAGTACATTCTTTATTAACATATGGTTTATTAAATGCACTTTTACCCCAGATCTCGTTATACTTTTGTGCAAAAAGGAATTCAAACTGTCCTGTTTTACTTGGATCACCAATTTTAGTATCTACAACAAGCATCCCGACTGACGCTGCATTAGGAGCTAATTCTATATCAACATATAAACCAAAATCATCTACATGAGTAAAGATAATACCATTCGGCCAACTGCTTGGTCCATTCACAATATCATTCCATGCCCATAACGACAATGTTGTTGCGTCTCCAGCTTTGAATGTTGTATTCTCATAATGAACACGCAGATACCCATCATCAGGTGGTGTTCCATCGCCTGCTTTAAGTATCACTCCATCTTGTGTGCTTGTTCCACTACTTTCCTTACTTCCTTCTCCGTTGGGGCATCCGATGAATATTGTCATTATAATAATCATCAAAATGCCAACAATACATTTCACTCTGTTCATTTATACCTCCATTAAAATTAATTTCAATTTGCTTTCTCTATTAGAACCACTCCTGCATCGCTTACAGTAAATACAGCCTTGTCATTGCTGACTGCTGTTTCTACACCGGTGTAATAATCTCTGACAGATGATGCTCCGATCGATGATACATCTACTTCAATGCTTTCTCCAGGTGTTGCTCCGAGAACGATCACAACCTTGTCATCATCTTGAATACGAGAGAATATGTATGGTGTATCAGCAATCTTGTTATGGGTTCCTGCTCCTATAGCTATGTGATTCTTACGAAAATTGAGAACTTTTGACCAATGTGTGTATACATCGTTGTCAAAATCATAACCAAGTATGTCAGAACGATACCCATCTTCGTCCCAAGGCATCTGAGAGCGAGTCTGCTGCTCAGAACTTTTAGCTTTACTTACTTTACGACCACATTCATCTCCATAGTATATTTGTATTGCTCCGGGGCAAAATGTTAATAAAGAACCTGCTGTTTTTAGTTCATCAGCTGTTTTTGCATATTTGCCGTAACATAAAGATGTATCGTGTGACGATATATATGTTAGTACATTGAATTTTCTATCTGAATTAATACTTGAAGCATAGTTGCTATAGATATTGTTGATACTCTCAATTTTACCAATATATTTTCCCATACTGCTTCTTAATGAAAAATTAATCATAGAATCAAAACCACCGACAGTAAAATAGTCGTCCTTAGAAACGCCATGATCAAAATGTTCACCTGTCATCCAAAAATCTAAATCATCGATTTTTTTATTAGGATTATTTGATTTCCATTCTCGCAGAGCTTGTACACATGCCGTCTTTAATTGATACCATGCATCTTTTTCAACATGTTTCGCAGTATCACATCGAAATCCATCTATACCGAATTCACGCACCCAATCTGACAGCCATTTTATGATATAATCACGCATACGATAACGCCCTGACTCACTGTCATCATTTGTCAAATCCGTTACTTTATATCCATCGCGTGGATAGTTTACTTTATCTGCAAGTTTACGGGTAAACATTGGAGAAAGTGAAACTGTTTTAGTTCCTTCAGTTATAAAATCCGGTAAATAACCTCCACATGATCCTTGTAAATCACCATCCCCTGTCGTATAATGTTCGCATAATCCTGCTCGAAGCCAATCTATACCCCACCAATTATGCAATTCGCATGACTTATGATTAATTTGGTCGTTGGTAATTAAATCCCCGGTACCACTCGCTACAAGATTTTTCAGATCTTCAAGTGTCGCATATCCAGGATGGTTCATTACGACATCCATAATAACACGAATGCCTTTAGAATGAGCAGTATCTACGAATGTACGGAACTCTTCAGCTGTACCAACACTGGCATCCATTTGAGTCCAATCGAGAGTCCAATATCCATGATATGGATAACTTCCTCCCGTATCTCCATGTATCTGCTCATAAGGTGCGGTTATCCATATAGCATTGATGCCTAAATTATAAATATAGTCAAGTTTCTCTGTCAGACCTTTAATATCACCGCCATAATATTTTGTAGCATCAGCATCTGTATTATATATTCCTTTAGGGCGGTTATAGGCGGTATCATTACTAACATCTCCATTATAGAATCTATCAATTAATGCAAAATAAACATTCGCATTATCCCAAAATGAAGGTGTCATATCTACTTGTTCAGTTTGCTCCTGATTTTGAGGACAACCAATTAAAAAAAGACCAAATATAACACTTAAACAAAACAAAAATATTTTTTTCATATTACCTCCTATATAATTTTGTTTTTGTTTGTTATTCAAAAAGAATAGGGAAAAACACTGCAAACAGTGCTTTTCCCTATTCTTTCTGTAAAATACATAATCCACAAAAAACGGGAACAAATGTTCCCGTTTTTTGTGGTAATCATATCAAACAATCAGATTACTCGCCTGAGCTTGAGCTGCTGCTTGATGATGAAGAGCTGCTTGAACTTGAGCTGCTGCTTGATGATGAAGAGCTGCTTGAACTTGAGCTGCTGCTTGAGCTTGAGCTGCTGCTTGATGATGAAGAGCTGCTTGAACTTGAGCTGCTGCTTGATGATGAAGAGCTGCTTGAACTTGAGCTGCTGCTTGATGATGAAGAGCTGCTTGAGCTTGAGCTGCTGCTTGATGATGAAGAGCTGCTTGATGATGAGCTGTCTTTAGCTTCAACTTTTACAGTCGGTTCACCATTGTTCCAATCAACAGTAACAATATATGTACCTGTACCTGTAAGGTCAGTAATAACTAAGTTAGCATAATCTTTACCAGGTAATGTGATTTTTACAGTGCTTTCACCAATCTTTTCTTCACCAAAACTAGCCTGCTGATATGTCTTAGCCAATCCTACATTAGAACCAGCCTGCAGACCACCATAGATTGCTAATGGAGCACTATCTTCTTTACCTTCATTCCAACCATTAGCTGCTTTAACAGTAATCTCTGCTTTAGCTACTTTGTTACTATCAAATGCAGCAAAAATATCATTGCCCTGAAGTCTGTTACCACCAGCAAGCAAAATACCAGCACCTTCCTGAGCTAAGAAATCATCATCGAGAGAAATAACTGCAGGATCCAGTGTTACAATATCATCACTTGTTACTTTTACTTTCATTGTATCCAAATTTAACACAACATGGATAGCTTTCTCACCATCTTTAAATGTAGGCAAGAACCATTTTGTATTATCATCAGGATATTTATTGACACCATTTTCTTTCCACTCCAACTGAGTCTTAGTTACCGTGATAACATCATACTCAGTATCAAGATCGATAACGAGTTTATCTGTTGCTGTCTTTACAGTTGCAGGAACATACTGCTCAGTCCATCCTTTGTCTGAAGTCATTTTGAATCCATACGGTAAAGGATTAGCATCGTCTGATGTCAAGTCCCATGTTATAATGTTACCTTCTCTAACCCCCTCAATGGCATCACCAGAAGTTGTATCGGCAGCCCATTTGCCTTCACCGCCAACAAACCAACCTGCAAAGTAAACTTCACCATCTCCCCAATTTGTCGGGTTTTCCCATGCTGGCTCACCCTCATCTGTGTTGTTGTTAGTAGAGTTGTTTCCATCATTAGGACAACCTACCATTGCGAGTGCCATTAAGGCAATCATTAATAATTTCCAAATGTTTTTCATTTAGATCTCCTTAAATTGTTTTGAGCCATAACAGCTCTTTTTTTCATTTTATTACTACCCACATACAGTGAGATTATTACTTTTTTATTAGACAGCGACATAATTATCGCTGTCTAATTTTTTAATTTTACTGCGGAGCTCCACTGCTAACTGTGTAGCAATTCTGGAAGTTCTCATTAAACAATCTTGAAGCACTTACTCCATAAGCAGGGAAACTATCCCATGGAGGATTCGATGTCGGACCGTAATTACTCTTATTTACAGTTATAGTACAGGTCGAGTAGAACCCTTTCGACGGTAAATTACAATATATATTATTCTCTTGATTACCATAGGTTGAACTTCCGCTTATAGCATAAGACCACCAATCATCCCCCATTTTAGTGTCACTTGTTGGCATTGGTGTAAACTGAAACTTAAACGGTTCTGCAAAGATATAATTCTTTAATGTAAAAACTGCTTTACCATTAACAACAGGTCTGACAAACATTTCACTACCATTAACATTATCAGCTTTCCACTCGTTCAAGTTGCAGTATAATGCTACAGCACCTACACTTGCAGGAATATTATCTAATACTACATACACAGTTCCTGTTGCCGGGCGAGGACTGTCTATACTACATGAGAACATTCCAAGGCTTAAGGCAGCAATCATCATTAAGATACTTATTTTTTTCATAATTACACCTCCTTAGAAATCCCACACAAGACCGATTGTAAATACAGATCTTTCACTTGTCCAATCAGAGTTGTTCTTCTTCCAGCTGTCTGCATGATTGGAATCTTTGTCTTTATACCAATTCTGTGTTGTGCTGCCATCGTCGTCGAACGGATCCCATCCAAGACCAAGGTTGACAAACAGTATTGGGAACTGCAGCCAATCTACAGGTATCTTATACTTGAACTGGATTGCCCAACCAAAGTTGTAGTAGTCGACTCGTTTTTCGTAGTATAACTTCTTCAGCTGTTCTTTACTTGAGAGGTTATTTCCTGAACTGTTAGTAAGATTATATCTCTGCTTGAGGTTCTCACCGTAAGTTCCTGCTTTGAAATCAGACAATTTATCAATCTGATTAGGATTGATTTTATTAAGGAATGTATCTTCCTGATCACCAAAGTAATTTCTGACAATAAAACCTAATCCCAAAGTAATGTCTTTAGCAAAACTGAACTCTGCTACAATTTGGTTATACATTGTTTTAGCTTGAATACTGTTTTTAAACACATCCCACATTGCATCATATTGCATACTGTCATAGAATGCATCATAATAGCTCAGTTCCATTTTATAATCTAACTTAACAGTTTTAAGTACTTTGCTTATCTGATCAAATGTAGCCGTAAAGTTTACATTATTAAATGTTGCAAATGTTGTAGAAATGTTCTTGCTTGGATCAGATTCTAATCTAACAGTATCATCCTGATAGTTAGTCACGCTAAATGTAACACCCAAACCAAGTGCGATCTTGCCATTCAGAAGTTCTGTGCTAATGCTCGGTGTCCCTAACCAATCGAACTGATACTTGTTAGCCTGATAACCATCAGTCACCATTTCTCTGGCACCATACCCCTT
>JAFYAI010000027.1 GCA_017540815.1 Spirochaetales bacterium | reverse complement strand
GCAAAATCAGTTTCATTATAACATTATTTTATTTCTTGAAATAATGCGTATGCAGCAGTTCGTGAGCAATGTGACTGCCCGGTTTCTCAAGGAACTCAGCATAGAGTTTCTTAATCGACTCATTTTCATGAGACTTTCGTCGAGGCAGGTTAGCATCTTCTGCATAGATACCTTCCATTCGCTTCGTCAATGCCTCAGTATCACCATGCTTATACGGCTGACCGCCGCCGTTGATACATCCGCCCGGACAAGCCATTATCTCGATAGCATGATAGTTTGCTTCGCCAGACTTAACCTTGTTGAGCAGTTTGCGTGCATTACCCAGTCCTGATGCTACTGCAACATTGAGCTTTGTGCCGTCCAGATCAACTGTTGCTTCCTTAATGCCTTCCAAACCTCGGACATCTTTGAATACAACATCTTTGAGTTCTTTCTTGGTTACCCATTCATACGCTGTTCTAAGAGCAGCTTCAAGTACACCGCCTGTTACACCGAAGATTACAGCTGCACCTGTAGACTCACCCAACGGATCATCATACTGTGCATCTGAGAGATGAGTCAGATCTACACCTGCTTCACGGAACATACTTGCCAACTCTCGGGTTGTCAGTACATAATCAATGTCAGGAACATTGTCTTTGATAAACTCGCTTCGGTGAGCTTCGTATTTCTTAGCCAGACAAGGCATTACAGATACTACGATCAGATCCTTCGGATCTACGCCAATCTTCCTGGCATAGTATGACTTGGCAACAGCACCGAACATCTGCTGCGGAGACTTACATGATGACGGGATATTGAGCAGTTCAGGGAAGTTGTGCTCGATGAAGTTGATCCATCCCGGACAGCATGATGTAAGGATCGGCAGATTCTTACCGCTCTGCAGCCGCTCGATAAGTTCGGTAGCCTCCTCCCAGATAGTAAGGTCAGCCGAGAAATCTGTATCGAATACTTTGTCGAAACCGAGCATCTTCAATCCGGCAACCATCTTACCTGTTACAGGAGTACCTGTCGGCATGCCGAATTCTTCGCTGATACCGACACGAACTGCAGGAGCAGTCTGCACGATAACAGTCTTGTTAGGATTATTGATAGCAGACCAAACTTCATCTACATAAGATACACCGGTCAGAGCTCCTGTCGGACATACACTTACACACTGTCCGCAGAATGTACAAGCCGTCTGAGCCTGCGGCAGATGGAATGCTGTCGATACAACAACGCCAAATCCTCGGCCTACACCTGACAGCACATTACATGTCTGAACATCGTTACATGTAACTTCACATCGTCGGCACATGATACATTTGCTCATATCCCGCTTCAGAGAGAAACTTGAGTTATCATAGCCGCTTCGTGACTTCTCACCTTCATACTTGATCTGATGAATGTGCAGGTCAGATGCGAGTTTCTGCAGATCACACTGATTGTTCTTCTCACAGTTAAGACATGACTGCGGATGGTCTGAGAGCAGCAGCTCAACCATTGTTCGTCTTGCCTTGATCGCTCTCGGAGAGTTGGTCTTGACAACCATACCTTCCGTAACTTCTGTTGCACATGCCGGAGCAAGATTTCTTCGGCCTTCGATCTCTACAACGCACACACGACATGAAGCGATACGGTTGATCTTCTCCATACCCGGGAATTCGTAGTAGCACAATCGCGGAATTTTTATATTGACTGATTCTGCGGCAGCAAGGACTGTTGTTCCTGCTTCCACCTGAACAGGTATATCATTTATCGTTAAATTTACCATTATTTGATCTCCTTATATAATCTTATTTGACTTCAATCGCACCAAACTTACATGTCGATAAACATGTACCGCATTTGATACACTTGTCCTGGTTGATAACAAACGGTTTCTTAATCTCACCTGAGATAGCTTTAACAGGACATACACGAGAACAAGCCGAGCAGCCTTTACACTTATCAGCGTTGATCGTATATCTCTTGAGCTTAGCACAGTTACCGGCAGGGCATCGCTTCTCCTGCACATGAGCGAGATACTCATCATAGAAACATTTCAGAGTAGACAATACAGGGTTCGGAGCAGTCTGTCCAAGTCCGCACAATGCCGTATCCTTGATAGACTCTGCCAATTCCTTAAGTTTGTCCAAGTCTTCCATAGTTCCTTTACCGTCTGTGATCTTCTCCAAGATCTCCAGAAGTCTCTTATTACCGACTCGGCAAGGTGTACATCGTCCGCATGATTCTTCCTTAGTAAACTCAAGGTAGAACTTAGCTACATTAACCATACAGTTATCTTCGTCAAGAACGATCATACCTCCCGACCCCATCATAGAGCCGATCGATATAAGGTTATCATAGTCGATCTGAATGTCGAGATTATCAGCTGAGATACATCCGCCTGAAGGTCCTCCTGTCTGAACAGCTTTGAACTTCTTGCCATTCTTAATACCGCCGCCGACATCATAGATGATCTCCCGCAGAGTGATACCCATAGGTACTTCCACGAGACCGACATTGTTGATCTTACCTGCAAGAGCAAATACTTTAGTTCCGTGTGACTTCTCGGTACCGAGTTTACAGAACCAGTCAGCACCTTTGAGAATAATCTTAGGAACATTGGCAAATGTCTCAACATTGTTTACAGTAGTAGGTTTCTTCCACAGACCGCTTACAGCCGGGAATGGCGGCTTAACTGACGGCTCACCTCGATTACCCTCGATAGAGTGGATAAGAGCTGTCTCCTCACCGCAGACGAATGCACCGGCACCGTAGCAGAGGAAGATACGGAAGTTAAATCCTGTTCCGAGGATATTGTCACCCAACAGACCATAGTCTTCAGCCTGCTTGATAGCAACTCGAAGTCTATCGATAGCCAGCGGATACTCGGCTCGGATATAAATACGACCTTCGTTAGCACCGATGATATAACCTGCGATAGCCATTGCTTCCAGAACCGAGTTAGGATCACCTTCAAGGATAGATCGGTCCATGAATGCACCCGGATCGCCTTCGTCGGCATTACAGATAATATATTTCTGCGGATTGTTCTGCATCTTGGCAAATTCGAGTTTCTTGCCAATCGGGAAACCACCGCCTCCACGGCCTCTCAGACCGGATTTCTTGAGTTCTTCCAATGTATTGTCTCTGCCCATCTCGGTCAGAACCTTAGCAAGAGCAGCATAACCGTCTACTGCAATATATTCGTTGATATTCTCAGGATCGATGCGTCCACAGTTCTGCAGAGCGATACGCATCTGTTTCTTATAGAATGGGATGTCATCCTGAGTAGTGATCTTCTCACCGTTAGCAGGATTGGTATAGAGCAGACGCTCGATCTTATTGCCATTGATAATGTGCTCTTTGATAATATCTTCCGCATCAGACGGCTGCACTCCAACATAGAATACATCATCCGGCTCTATCTCAACGATAGGTCCCTGCTCACAGAATCCGAAACAGCCGACCATAATTACTTCTACTCGATCTGTCAGATTGTTGTCTGTTACTGCTTTTCTGAGATTATTCAAGATGTCTTTACTCTTGGATGACTGACATCCTGTTCCGCCGCAGACAAGGATGTGTTTCTTATCGCCGGCAGCATTTTTATCGCCTCTCATAATCATTCGAGGCAGATTTTCCTCTTTTATTCGCTTTAAATCTTCAAGATTTTTTATTTTATTCATCGTCAGTCTCCTTTATTCAGCTGCCTTCACCTGCTCTATCAGACCTTTGACCTGATCCGGCGTTACTTTACCATATACTTCGTCGTCAATCATCATAACAGGAGCAAGACCGCATGCGCCGACACATCGCAGAGATGTGAGTGTCCACATACCATCGTCGGATGTCTGACCCGGTTCGATACCGATCTCTTTCTTAAGCTCCTCGATAAGTTTCTCTGCACCGCGGACATAGCACGCTGTGCCCATGCAGACATTGATGACATGCTTGCCTTTCGGTACCATCGTAAAATACGAATAGAATGTCACAACGCCGAAGACCTTAGCAGGACTGATGTCAAGTTTATTCGCGATGTAAGTCTGAACTGTATCAGGCAAAAATCCGAAAATATCCTGTGCCTTGTGAAGTATCTGAATCAAAAGACCCTTTTTCTGATTTTCATCTTTCTTTTCAATCTCCAATGTCCCTATGAACTCATCGAGTTCTTTATACAACTCGTTGTCACAGTTGTTACAATTTTGATTTTTTTCGCTCAATTGTTACTCCTTGAAATATTGTCGCAAGTTTATCATTCTTGTATTTTACAACTTGTTAGAAAAAATTTCAACCACAATTTGCAATAATTTTTTTTTGATATTTTTTTGCAATTTTTTTATTATTTTATTTTAGAATTGCAGAATTTCGCGAAAAATGATACACTTTTACTATATTCGGAGTTTAATATGGGAAAGATTTCAGATGTTTTTAAAGAAAATCAGCAGTCCGGCACTGTAGACCGTATCATTCGCACATATCGCAACTGTGATATGGTTATATACCACTTTGCCACTGCAGAATACGACTATTCATCGGCTAAGACAGGAACATTCGGCTGGCATCCTGACAACTTACCGCTGTGGGATATAATGTCCCGTGACAATGTGTGCTCAGCCGAGACTGCCAACAGCATTCACAGAGTCATATCTGATATGCTGATCGCGAAAAAACCTCAGTCATACTCAACAGAGTATCGTCTGACCAATGCTGACAAGACTCGCCGCTGGTACAGAGTGGAGTTCGTCTGCATACCGCATTCTACACTGACAGTCACATTCACGGATATAGATGATGAGATAGTCAGTGCGATCCGCAAACGCAGCAGCTACTCTTTCGATGAGCTGACCAATCTCTATGTCTACAGCACATTCTGCAATAAAGTCCAACAGATCCTATATGAGAATGAAGAAGCTGCGGCAAAAGGCGAATATGCGATCGTTTATTTCGATGTGCAGCGTTTCAAAGCAATAAATGATATGTTCGGGATGGAGAAAGGCAATAATCTCATTATATATATAGGCAGTGAGATTGAGCAGATACTCGGCGAAGACGACATTGGCTCGCATATAGACTCTGATAAATTCGTCTTCTTTACACACAAGTCCGGCAAGGCACTCGTCTCTATGATACAGGATCTGCTAAGCCGGATTGAGCAGTTCAGTAAGGACTACAAAATCATCTGCAATGCCGGAGTATACATTACTAATGAAGAAAGTCTCTCCGCAAATGCTATGGTCGATCGGGCTATACTTGCACATTCTGCGATAAAAGGCGGATACACTGTCCGCTGCAACATATATAATGAAGAAATGCGAAAGCAGCTGCTCACAGAGCAGGACATCGTCAGCAATATGGGCAAAGCTCTCGAAGACAAGCAGTTCGTGCTGTATTATCAGCCGCAGTTCAACCACTCCAACGGCAGCCTTGTCGGCACGGAAGCTCTTGTCAGATGGATACATCCTGAGCGAGGTGTCGTCAGTCCCGGGATATTTATCCCGATCTTTGAGAAGACAGGCTTCATCACTAATCTCGATCTGTATGTCTTTGAGCAGGTATGCGTATTCTTACGCAAGCGTCTCGATGAAGATGTACCTGTCGTGCCGATCTCGTCCAACTTCTCCCGATATGACATATTTATGCCTGACTTCGTTGGAGTATTAGAGAAGATCCGTCAGAAATACAATATCCCTGTCAGATTTCTCCGCGTAGAGATAACCGAGTCGGCAGTCATCGGTGGCAGCCGTGAGACTAATGAGATAGTTCGTCAGCTACACGAAAAAGGCTACATCGTTGAGATGGACGACTTCGGATCGGGATATTCCTCGCTGAATGTCCTCAAAGACATAGACCTCGACATCATTAAGCTGGATCTGAGATTCCTGGCAGAAGAAACCGACAACAACCGCGGAGGCACGATCATCAGCTCCGTAATCAGGATGGCTAAGTGGCTCAGTATGCCTGTCATCGCCGAAGGAGTAGAGACTGTCAGTCAGGCTGACTTCCTGAAGAGTATAGGCTGCGACTATATACAGGGCTATCTCTACTCCAAACCGATCCCGGAGGATGAATATATTAAGATACTCACCGACAGCGTTATCGAAGCGACTGTGCCACAGATGAGACTCGTCGAAACTCTCAATGCGTGCAACTTCTGGGATCCTAAGTCACAGGAGACTCTTATCTTCAGCAACTATGTCGGCAGTGCGGCGATATTCGACTATCATGATGATCAGATAGAACTGCTCCGCGTCAATCAGAAATATCTCAACGAACTCGGGATGAACCTGTCCGAATACGACCTCATCAAAGCCGATCCGCTGACGACATTCACGGATGAGACTGATATAGAAGTCTATAAAAAGATGATCACACGTGCTATCGAATCCGGCGAAGAGGAAGAATGTGAAACATGGCGAACGATGAACTCATCCTGCTGCGGCACGGAGACAATATGTATCCGCTCCAACATTCGCATGATCGGCAAGAGCAAAGACAGTTATCTGTTCTATGCAATGATCCGCAATATCACAGCATCCAAGCGAAGATTCATCGCACTGTCAGACAACGACAGGAAATTCCGTGCAATCAGCGAGCAGGCAAATATCTATTCGTGGGAGTTTGATCTCAAAACAAGAGATATGCATCCGTGCTACCGCTGCATGAGAGATCTCGGACTGCCGCCTGTCGTCCATAACTATCCGGAGCCGGCTATCGAAGCCAGTATATTCCCACCGGAAGTTGCAGATGACTACCGCGAATGGCTCAAACAGCTTGATGAAGGCGTAGAACATATCGAGAAGATCTATCCGCTGACTATCGGACGCATCCCGTTCCATGTGCGATACACAACCGAGTTTGATGAGAGCGGCAAGCCGATTAAGGCTATGGGTTCGGCAACATTGGTGGTGGATCACTGATAAAAAAAACGCCTTATCTGCATAGACCGTGCCTTATAATAAAATAAGGCTCTTGACTAGTTTAGAGTCAAGAGCCTAAAATGATAATATAAAAAATGCAGTATTCGCCGCCGTAGGCGGTGAATACTGCATTTTTTTTCGGCTCATTCCTTGACAAACTTCTCTATCCT